>QMLZ01000067.1 GCA_003646995.1 Deltaproteobacteria bacterium
AAGGAGAATAAATGCAGGAGGAAGATCACTTATCATAATAATCCTCATTGACCTTCAAAAACAATCCCAGGACCTTTGAGAGCAATATCAATACTGCACACGAGGCGAACCCCAGCAAAGCGTGGAAACCAAAAATACCATCAATTACGAAATGCGCTTCCCTATGGGTAAAAAAATCGGGGATCAATGTTGCGGCGCAACATGCGTAGAGAAATATCCACAATCCCCTTATTACTGATGGCCTTTCTAAAAAACCTTTGTTGTTGATCTTGTTCATATTCTCCCTCCTTCTACTGCAAGGCAAGGGCAGCAAGTCTCAAGAATATTCCTGGAAAGAAAAAAAGCAAAATAGATCCAAGGGCTGTAGCTACAATGGGAACAAGGCACCATGTGGGGGCCTCCCTGATAAGATTTTCAGAGGCCTCACCAGATACTGTCCCCATAAAAAAGGCATGGTATACAATGGGCAGAAAGTACATGGCATTCAACAGGGAGCTGCTTAGAAGAACTATGAGGAATACCATTTGCTGGCTTTGCAGTGTTCCCAATGCAAGGTACCATTTGCTTATGAATCCACCGCATGGGGGGAGCCCTATGACGCTCAGGGCACCAAAAAAGAAACATAGCATTGTGACCGGCATGGTTCGGCCAATTCCGGCCATTTCACTAATATACTTTTTCCCAGTAGCGACGAATATAGCGCCAGCGCAAAAAAACAAGGTGATTTTTCCGAATGCATGCATGGCGATGTGAATCAGGCCCCCGCATATTCCCTTGGGGGTTAAGAGTGAAACCCCTAAAACTATGTATGAAAGCTGGCTTATGGTTGAAAAGGCCAGTCTCCGTTTCAGTTCATCCTGGGAAAGGGCTATGAGAGAGGCCACAATGATTGTAAAAGAGGCAGTGTAAGCTACGAGGGTGCCAAGGTGAAAGCTTTCTAAAAGTCTTATTCCGAAAGTAAACAAGAGAATCCGGGCAATACTGAATACGCCTACCTTGACAACTGCCACGGCATGAAGAAGTGCGCTCACTGGCGTGGGAGCGACCATAGCCGCAGGCAGCCAAGCGTGAAAGGGCATTATGGCTGCCTTTGCAAAACCAAAAATAAAGCAGAATAATACCGCTGCAAGAACTGGCCCGGATGCCTTGTGGGCCAGCACGCCAAATACAGAGAACTCGAGGTTCCCTGTCAAATGATAAACATAAACCATTGCAGGTAGGACCAGGCCTATGGAGGTTCCGAGAATGTATGTTAAGTATTTCCTTCCAGAGATACGAGCATCCTCGTCTTGGTGATGGGTTACCAAGGGATAGGTGGCAAGAGAGAGCATTTCATAGAAAAGATAAAGAGTTAGGAGATTGGCGGAGAAGGCAACCCCTATGGTTGCGGAAAGGGCGAGGGCAAAGAAGCAGAAGTATCTGGTTTGGGCATGTTCACTGAGCCCTCTCATATATCCAATGGAGTACGCCGTGGTGAGGATCCATAGAGAGGAAGAGACTAAAGCAAACAGCATTCCAAAGGCATCCACTCTGAGCTGTAACGGTGCCCCAGGGATGACCTCCACAATGGTAAACACCAGTTTTTGGCCCTCAAGTACAGCCGGGAGCATGGATAGAACAATGGCGAACTTTAAGCCTGCGGCCAAAAAGCTCACGGCCTCCCGGGTATTGGGGCTGCGAGCGAAAATGATAAAGGGTACAGCGCAAAGTGAGGTAAGAACGGCAAAAAGAGGTAACAGCGAATACTGTGACGCCATGATTAGAAAACCCCGGTAAGTCCAGGTCGAATAACCTGTGTCACGACAACTCCACTGAATATGCCTAGTATGACAAGTCCCGTAGTTACAACGAGCAATGGAACAAGGGTAGTCAGTGAAACCTCCTGAATCCCGCTTGTCCACTCATGTCCGATGGCAGCAGTGTGTGGATTGCCCATGAACGCAGTCTCGATTATCCGGAAGAACAAAGCCACGTTAATAAGGCTGCTTATGATCAATGCTGCAACAAAACCATAGTTATTGGCCTCGATTGCCCCCAAGATAAGGTACCACTTGCTGAAAAATCCGCATGTGGGAGGCACCCCTATTATGCTTATTCCTCCTGCCACAAATCCAGCCATGGTGAAAGGCATTTTTTTGAATAGACCGGCGAGGTCTTCAATATACAGCCTGCCCAGTTTTCTTGATACCGCTCCTACAGCCAGAAATACACACAGGGTCATTAGGGCGTCATTGAGGATATGGAGTATGGCACCTGACATGGCTGTTGCGTTACCCAGCCAAGCCCCTCCCACGATGTATCCTATTTCTGACACAATAATGTATGTCAGCATACGCCGGATATCTCGCTGAGAGAGGGCCATGACGGCCCCTATAATAATGGCCAGGCATGCCAGCCAAACAATCCCGCGGCTGGCTGAGATGGAAGAGAAAACAAAAGAAGGAGAAAATACCGAGACCATAAGGCGAATCATCACGTATGCCATCACCTTGGTCATGAGTGGGGCTATTAGGCTTGCAGCAGGCGATGGGGCATAGGTGTAGGCGTTAGGTAACCAGAAATGAAGTGGAAAGAAGCCCATCTTTATCATCACGCCCACCAGGCAGAATATGAATGCAGCCAGTATGGCACTACTGTGATACAAGGGGGGAAGGAGACCGCGTACATCAGCCATATTTAATGATCCAGTCATGATGTACATGTAACCGACACCAAGCAAGTAAAAGCATGCCCCGATTGTGCCCATGAATACATAGTTGAGGCTTGAGATTGGTGCTCTTGCGGACTCCCCCATGGCAATGAGCGAATAACCTGTGATAGAGGCGATTTCAAGGAGTACATAGAGGTTGAATAGGTCTCCTGTCACTACTATACCAAGGAGACCTACAACAAAGAGCAAATAAAGGGCATAAAAGGCCCCTTTTCGGTCCGCAAAGAGTCTCTCTATTTCCTTTCCTGTTGCAATGAGATTGACAAGGGCTACTGTGGTTACTGCAAGTAAAACAAGGGCGTTTATCTGGTCTAGCTCGTAGGCAATACCCCAAGGTGGCGTCCATCCTCCCAGGTGGTACGAAAAAGGACCGCGGTGAAGAACCTTGATTAGAAGTCCGATGGAAATAAGGAATGAGATGCTCAATCCTGTGATCGCCAGCGGAAGGCATGATTTCTTATGAAGCCAGCTGCATGCATAGATTGCAAAGGCAGACAGAAGGGGAACAATAACAAGAAGGGCCGGGTAATTTTCGCTCATGATTCCCTTATTCGCGTGAGAATCTCATCTTCTTCAAGAGTCTTATAGCGCTGGTAAATCTTTACCGCTAAAGCCAAAGCCACGCCGAAGGTCGATACGGATACTACAATCGCAGTAAGCATGAGTACATGGGGAAGAGGGTTGACGTAGTGGGCCGGATCTAAGGCGTGCCCCACGGTTTTCCCGCTGTGCTCAATGATCGGGATAGTCGCCCCCTTTTTTGAGCCAATGGAAACATAAAACAAGATGATTGCTGTTTGGAATATATTCATCCCGACCAATTTCTTGATCAGGTTGTTTTTGGCTATCATGGCATACAGGCCGATCATCATGAGGATTATGTATAGCCAGAAATTGTATTTGGCTACAAGATGGGTAAGGAAAAATTCCATGCCGCTTTCCGCCTCGTCAATCCCCCATCCAGCTCCTGCTAGGACGCGGGGGCATTCAAACGTCCGCCTGGCAACTCACAGCCCCTCATCATATTTTCCTTCAGAAGCAACGTTGTTATATATGCAAACCATCACGGCCATCACGGATATGCCCACACCTATTTCAACGCCCAGTATACCATGCGATCTAGCCATTGCCTTGCCCACGGGCAGCACCTTGGCAATAACTCCGTAATTGAGGAACTGACCGCCCAATAGAACGCAGAGGGCACCTACGCCCGAGTAAATGAACACACCTAACGCACTCATTATGCCGTCTATTTTTTCGCCAAAGCGCTTAACCGCTGTCCGGAGGTTAAACCCTATGGCCAGTACTATGATACTTGCCCCCAATATAACACCTCCCTGAAAGCCTCCTCCCGGGCTATGGTGGCCATGGGCAATTACATACAAGGCAAACAACTGGATGAAAGGGACAAGAAAACGTGACACGGTATTTATGATAAAGTCGTAGGGTGTCCAAATGGTGTCTATCTTTTCAAATTCGCCCGAAGTCGATGGTATTTCCTTTCCACCTTTGATATGGATGGTAATGCCTGTAGGGATGTGGCGGTAATAGAGATCCCTTTGCTCGACTTCGAATTTCCGCAGAAGCATGAAACAGGCCACTCCGGCGCAAAAAATTACTGTTGTCTCGAACATGGTGTCATAGCCACGATAGTCGGCAAGGATGGAAGTCACTACGTTTGGGACATGAGTCTCCTCTAAGCTTTTTTCGAGGTACCTGGGTGAGACATGGACACTGGCCGGTGACGTGGGATCACCCCACGGCGGGAAATCTTTAGTGGCGTACAGGAGAAGGGCTCCGCTGAGAATAACTATAATGAGAGCCAGCTTTTTCAATCTTTTGTCCTCCTGGTTGTTCGAAACACCGCTGCAACAAAAAATACCGTACTCACTCCTGCTCCCACAGAAGCCTCGGTAAACGCGACATCCACGGCAGCCATGATAGACCAAAGCAAGCACATCATAAAACTATAAGCCCCAAACAGTATCGCAGTGCCAAGAAGATCTTTCACGGATATGGCTGCTATTGCGCACACGATAACCAAGGTCAATATGGCCAAATCAAGTTGCCAAATCATCTCTACCCCCTAGGCTCGCCTTTTCCCACGGTTCCAAGCCCGCTCTTACCCCGGCATCCATGATGGCATGGGTCGCAGTGGGGCTGGACAAAAAAATGAAGACTACAATAAGCATGATTTTTACACTCGTTAGCGCATTTGAAAGGGTTAGGTCATGCAAATTAAAGATGGCAGCCGATGTCATCATCAAAAGTGATCCCAGGGTATCGAGCTTTCCGGCTGGGTGTAACCGGGTATAAAAGTCGGGAAACCTCAGGATACCAATGCCGCCCCCGGTAAAAAATACCAGCCCGCAAAACATCAGGACAATTACAATGCCATTCAATATCATTGGTTCAGACCCCTTGTATTACTTATACGGTGGTTCTTCATAAAGGCCCTTTCTCTTTTGAAAGTACCGAGAAGCGCCGAGAACCGCAATAAAGTTCAGCATTGCGTAAGCCAATGCTATATCTACAAACATGTCAACCCTCTCATACAGAAGTCCTATGAGAACCAGCAGTACCACTGTTTTGCTGCCAATGGCATTGACTCCGATCAGTCTGTCTACAACTGTAGGGCCCGCAAGACCCCTGTAAAGAGATAAGGCCATGAGAAAACAAAGGTAGAGGCACACGTACAAAAAGAGACTATGCATCAGTCCTCCCTGAATGCTCGCGCAATCCGCTTTTCCATTTGTCCTGGCAAGTCTTCGGCGGATTTATCGTCAATTGCATGGACCTTGAATTCCCCGTCAACGGAGACAGATAAGGTTATTGTGCCGGGTGTAAGGGTGATGGAATTGGCAAAGGTCACCATTGAGATATCACTTTTCAATTTGCTTTGAAAACGTATTACCTGAGGATTTATCTTTTCCAGCATTTTGGGATGAATAGACAGATATAATACGTGGAGATTGGCAAGGAAGATTTGATAAAGCAACCATGGTAGGTACCCAACAACACCCAGTGCCTTTACAAGGAAGCCTTTCGGAACACCCTGGGGGAAAAGTAGGTCGCCTGAAAACATGGACACAAGTGCACAAGAGATCAGGCCGAGGCTCATGTGAAAATAGTCGAATTTGCCTGAGAGGATCAGCCACAAGCCGAAAGAGGCCAAAAAGGTGATTATGAATGGGCCCGCCTTTGTCTTAACTGTTGAAGGTTCTCCGGATGCGGGTTCCGCCATGGTATGCCTCCAAGATACATAAGTTGACGCTGTGGGCCAACGATACCAAGCTAGTCCGAAGGTATCAAAATTCTAAAAGTCGTGCCGGTTCCCACCTCAGTTTCAAATGTTATTTTCCCCCCCAGTTTTTTCATTATGTTTTGACAGATTGGCAATCCCAGGCCAGTCCCTATTCCAGGAGGTTTCGTGGTAAAGAAGAGATTAAAGATTTTCTCCCTGTCCTCTTCCTTTATTCCGGGGCCATTATCTGAGACTGCTAGCTCAACGTAACCGTCTTCCTCCCTGGTGCGAAGCTCAATTCTGCCTTTGCCGTCGGGCTTGTCAGCTATGGCGTGGATTGCGTTTGTCACTAGGTTTACAAGCACTTGTTCGAGCATCTTAGGATCCGTGGTTACGTGAATGGGTGATTTTTCAAAATCATACACAATTTCTATGTCTTTATATTTCAATTCGGGCTGCAAAAAGGTGACGGTTTGTTTGATGAATTCGTCCAGATTTATCCTGGTTTTTTCAGGGGCCGAGTCCCTTGAGAACCCTAGAAGTTGATGGGTGATAGCCCTGCACCTCTTGGTTTGCTCAATGATGTCGCTTACAGCCTTAGTGAGTTCCTCCTTATCCTCCTTGTTGAGATCTTTTGCATCTTCAACCACCACTTTGGCCCAACCCGCAATTTCACTTATCACCGCAAGCGGATTGTTAATCTCGTGGGCGATTCCTGCAGCAATGCGCCCGATTTCGGCCAGCCGGTCCACCCGGATGAGATCTTCCTGTAATTGTTTCCATGAAGTGATGTCCCGGCAAACACCGACCACGCCCACCTTTTGGCCCTTGGTGTTGGTCAAGGTGATCAGGGAAACATCGCAATATACCGTGTGGCCGTCCTTGTGACGGAAGGGTAGCTCGAGTCTGACCGCACTTCCCTCCTCTTGTGACTTGCGGATCAGCTCTTCAAATTCCTCAGGTACCATGGCGAATTGCTTAACAAAGCTTCCCGCCACCTCTTCCCAGCGATACCCAAGGACCTTTTCACCCCCCTTGCTGAAGGATACCAGAATTCCATCCACATCCGTGGCAAATATCATGTCATTGGAATTCTGGAGGATGCATTGTAGATACCCTCGAGTCTGGTGGAGTTCTATCTTGTAACCGGATAGCTCCCTGGCGAGCTTCTTGAGTTGTTCTTCGAGTTGTTCAGTCGATGCCATAGAGTTTACGAAGTTCATTTATGGCCTTTTTTATGCCCTTGGCTCCAAGGCCTGAACGGTAGATCTCCTCCACCTGTTCCTTGAACTTTGCGTTAACAAGCTCAATCTTCTTCTTGTAAGCCTCTTTGATTGTCTCAACAAGGTTTTCGTAGTCTATGGGTTTAAGGAGATACTTGAATGCATCCTGCTGCCCGCTCTCGAGCGCTGTTTCAACAGAGCCGTGCCCCGTCAACACGACACACTGTAAAAAAGGCTGGATCTTTTTCAGCCTTTTCTGGGTCTCCACACCGTCAATGCCGGGCATCTTCAAGTCGACTACGGCAACGTCAAAATTTTCATTGCTAGCCACCTCTACGGCCTCTTCGCCTGAAAACGTGGCCTTTACGGTGAATCCTTCTCTCAATAGCCGCTTCGATAAATATTCCAGAAGTGTTTGCTCGTCGTCGATTAGGAGTACTCTGATGTTGGGCTTGTCACTCATGACTTTCTCCTTCAAAGGGGATTATTAGGTTAAACTATTTTAGAAGGGCTTACATTTGCATTTTTACGCGCGCAGAAATGCACTGTCAAGGGAATTTGGTCTAAATTGGGAGCCTCACCCTAAGGAACAGGGATGGTCTTGAAAACAAAATTGGCCCATGGTAACAAAAAGGAGGGATTGATCAGGAGCATTCATCTTCAGAAAGGAGGCCTTTATGGATAGAAAAGAACTGCTCGCCATATTCAACAAGAGGCCGAGGATCGGTACGCTAAGCACCGCCAATGCCAAGGGCGAGGTGAATGTTGCGGTTTTTGGCTCTCCTCAAATGGTCGATGAGAATACGGTCATAATGGGAATAGGGAGAAATAGAACATTCAGGAACTTGCAAGAAAATCCTCACGGCGTCTTTATAGTGATGGAACCCGGCAAGACAATTATGGATTGGAAAGGGGCGCGCGTTTATCTGGAGGTAATGGATATTGAGACTGACGGAGGTTTCTACGAGCAGGTAAAGGAAAATATTGGAAAGGCAGCTGGCAAGGCTGCAGCCGATATGATACATGCCGCTATCAGATTCAGGATAAAAGAGGTGAGGCCAATTGTGGATTTTGGCTAGTGGGACTGCGGTCCCCCGAGTAACGTTTTGAAAGAGATCTGATGGTATCAAGCCGGGAGAAAAATATCTCCATGAGCTCAGGGTCAAAGTGGGCCCCGGTTTCCTTTTCCATTTCCGCCAGGATCTTGTCCTCGTCCCAGGCCTCCTTATAACACCTGGTGGAACTCAAGGCGTCAAACACATCAGCAATTGCGACTATGCGGCCAAACAAGGGAATTTCTTTTCCCTTCTTGGGCAAAGGCCTTCCGTTCGGCCCCTCAAAACCGGGAATCGGTTTTCCAGTGACGGGGTCAATATGGCCTGGGTATCCTTTCCCATCCCATCTTTCATGGTGATTAAGGGCGACTTCTGCTGCGATGGAGTCAAAGTCAGAGTGTTTCCCCACGAACAGCTTGGCACCGTAATAGGTATGGCTTTTGATGATCTCGAATTCCTCGGGTGTGAGCTTGCCTTGCTTCTTTAGGATAACGTCGCTCACAGCCACCTTCCCCACGTCATGGAGCATAGCCGCCATACGGAGGATATCACTTTTCCTGCCAAATTGCTCTTTACCAATGCCGTGCTTTTTTGCCCATCCCTCGTATATCTCCACGGAGTAAGCTGCGACACGGTTCACGTGATCACTCGTCTCCTCTGGATCTCTGAGTTCCGCCATGCTGATCATTCTCAAGATAAGGTCCCTCGTCATTTGCGCCCGCTCAATGGCAAGAGCAGCGCTGGTGGCAAAGTGCTTAATCAGCATCTCATCTGATTTGCTGAATGAGACAATATTTCCTTGGGCGTCCTTTGCATTTATTATTTGCATGACGCCCAGCACGTCTCCTTGCTGGTTTATCATGGGCACGGCCAGCATCGATTGGGTCCTGTAGTCGGTCAATTCGTCAAAATGCGCGTCGAATGTGTATGGTTGAGATCCATCCATATTGTAGGCGTCGGGAATGTTCACTATGGAGCGATTCTTTGCCACGAACCCGGATATGGAGTGATGGTCAATAGGGATGGAAAAGGTGTTGTAAATGAGCTTTCTGTCAGGCCCAAGTCTTTTCTGGAGGGTGTCATTCTGCGAATGGCTGAACCTCAGCGTATCTCCCCTCTTTAGATAAATGGAACCGGCATCCGCATTAAACACCCTTCTAACGTTCCTCAGGATTTTTTCCAGTAGTATGTCGAGGTCTTTGACCTCATTGATATCAAGGGATATCTGGGTAATCAGCCTGATTTTTTCCTGTTCGCTTAGCACCTTGTCTTCCCGCGATAATACAACCTGCACAGGCCTTGGGCCTTGCCGTGGATCAGGCCCTATTGCCGGTGAAATTGATCTGGTTCTTAGGGTTTTTTCATAAATATAAATATTTATCGGTACAAAGTTCCTAACAGATAAATTCACACCGCCCCGGGAACCTCGCTAGATCTGCTCAAGTTTCATAATGTTTTCTTCTCACTTGGTACGCTGGTTTGTTATTGGGTCAGGGGCTCAGCATCCAGCAATCCTGTGGATTTCCTTTCACGGGCTTTTTAGTAAGTAAACAGCAGCTCCGGTGTTCTGGGAGCCTCAAAGGTGTTATGCGAACCTGGCGATGAAGGTGGCTGATTTTGTTTACAATCTTCTTGACCTCTACCGAAGGGCTTTGTTAATACACCTACTATGAACATCCTCGATATCATCATCATCGCTATAATGATATTTTTGATTGTGAGAGGAATCTTTAGAGGAATTCTAAAGGAGATAGTCTCTCTGGTGGGTATCATTGGCGGGATATGGTTCGCAAGCAGGTTTCAGCCGGTTTTAACGGCCAAGCTGCGCCATGCTATGCCGGGCATACCCTTTTTGTCTGTTTTATCGTTTGTTGCCCTGCTCGTGGCAGCCATTATAGCGGCTAATATTCTTGGGGCCATATTGAAGTCCCTTTTTCAAAAAGGCCCCATGGGCATCATCGATCGCTTGTTTGGCGGAGCAATTGCGACAGCCAAAGGGTTGGTGATTACGTATCTGGTAATTGTGTTGCTGACGTTTTTCTTGCCCGGAAAAGCGCCGTTAGTGGCTAAGTCACGGTTGGCACCGATAATAATTTCGTCCTACCAGAATATGGTAAGTCTCATATCTCCGGATTTCTATAAGAAATGGAAGGAAAGATTTTCTGAGAAGTCCCAAGCCTCTCGCAAGCCAGGGAAATCCGGTTCATCCTCCCAAAAACCCGGAAATGGAAGCGACTAGACTCTCAAAAGCCATCGTACGACTGGCTCGACTTGCCGAACGGTTAAGGGGCCCCGGAGGCTGTCCCTGGGATGCCAAACAGACCGATCAGAGTGTCAAGAACTATCTTTTGGAAGAGGCCTACGAAGTCCTTGACGCTGTAGAGAAGGAAGCCCCCGACCTTGTGTGCGGAGAATTGGGAGACCTTCTTTTCCAGATAGTTTTTCTTGCCCAGTTGGCCTCTGAGAGGGGGGAATTTGAGCTTGCTGACGTAATTGAGCGAATTGAGCAAAAAATGATCAGGCGTCATCCCCATGTGTTTGGAAATACCAAGGTCAGAGATGCTGATGAGGTGGCGGCGAATTGGGCGAAAATAAAGGAGTCGGAAAAAGGATCCAACGAAAAAAAGGGTGCTAAGGCGCTGGGGGAAGTTCCCCTGGCCTTGCCTGCATTGCTAAGGGCCCATAGGCTTTGTGAGAGGGCCTCGAAGATGAATCTCGGGCTTGCGGGGATGGTGGACCCCATAGGTCTTGTGGAGGAAGGGCTCCATGCCCTCAAGAAAGAGGGCAAAGGGGATCTCAGGCCGGAAGTTGAAGAAAGAATTGGCTGGGGTTTACTTGGACTGGTGGAGGCGATCCGCCTGCGGGGAAAAAACGCGGAAGATATCCTCCGAAAAACCAACCAGAGGTTTTTGGAGGCACTGGAGGCCGTGGAGAAAGAGCTTCGAGAACAGGGGGTGGAGCCGGCGAAAGCAACTGAAGCGCAGTTGCTGGCGGCGTGGAAGCAAATAAATGCTCGCGTGGCCAAGGCTGAAAAGGGCCATGAGGTTGAGAAAAAGCAGTAAGGGCAAGAAAAGGAAACCAACCTCTATTTTGCGTATCGCTGGAAAATGGCTCATAGTGCCATTTGTGGTGATTGTGCTGGTAACAAATTTTCAGGTTCTTGCGCTTCGCTTCTTCAATCCCCCGTCTACCTCGTTCATGATATGGGAAAGTATCCGCGGGAAGGGAGGGCGATCTCCAAAAAGACTGCAGTACTGGCGTCCTCTTGAGGAGATTTCACCGTACCTCAGAAAAGCGGTTCTGGCCGGGGAAGATCAACGGTTTTTATCCCACCATGGTTTTGACATGATAGAATTAAAGGGGGCAATAGAGGATCTTGCGCGGAAAAAGGGAAAGAGGGGGGCAAGCACTATCACCATGCAGGTGGCCCGAACCGTATACCTATGGCCCGGGAGAAGCTGGTTAAGAAAAACAATTGAGGCTTATTACACGGTTTTGATAGAGCTTTATTGGTCCAAGGAAAGGATATTAGAGGTATACCTCAATACAGTGGACTGGGGTACAGGGACTATAGGGGCAGAGGCGGCGGCTAGAAGATATTTCAATACCACGAGTTCCAAGATCACGAAAGGACAGGCTGCAGCCATGGCAGCAATACTTCCGAGCCCCCATAAGTGGTCGCCAGTGCGGCCTAATGTTTATGTCAAAAGAAGAAGAATGAGAATCCTGCGGGACATGGATAGAATGCCCCTTTTGTAAAATGACTTCCAAAGCCAGTAGGATACTATACAAGGTGCGGGGGATCAGCCTCAAATGGAAGCTTCTGATCCCATTTCTGTCTCTGCCCTTCATTGGCACAGTGACTTTGGTTTATATCGGCCTCACCTCCCAGTACCGTCTTATCCAGCACCAAGAAAGAAAAGAGATTCAAAAGGTGTATGAAGTATTCGTGTCAGAAATTGAGAACACAAATAGGCAGATGCTCGCTATTTCTACGTTGATAGCACAAGATGAAGGTGTTGCTGGGCTCCTGGAGAAAGGGGATCGGCACCGATTGAAGGAGAAAATGGTGCCGCTTTTCTCTAACCTCAAAGCACGATTCGGTGTGAGCCTGATTCATTTTCACGTGCCGCCCGGGAGATCATTCTTGCGCCTGCACGCCCCTGAGCGCCATGGAGAAATGCTCGCATACAGAAAAAGTGTGATAGAGTGCTTAAG
>QMLZ01000068.1 GCA_003646995.1 Deltaproteobacteria bacterium
AGGCTACCGTATCAGAAAAAATGTAGAGTTACAAGATTCAGTTCTTTAGGGCTGGCCATCCTTGCAAAGAACAGTTGCTAGGTCTTTGGTCAAGTATGTTTACTGAGGTGATCAAAATTCTTCAAAATCGTTTGGAATCTGGGGGCTGGATTGGGATCGTCTGGTTTCCTCCCCCGTGAGGTGATTATGTGATTGATTGGGCTTTGGAGTCTCAATAAGGTTCTCCGGCTCGGTCTTACCAGGGGAGGCGATAAGTTCACCCTTTGACTGCCCCACCAGCTTGGTTAGTTCCTGCACAACTGATTTCAACCGATAAACCTGGCCATTCAGTTGCTCCGAGGCGCTCGCAGACTCTTCTGCAGTCGCGGCATTTTGTTGCACCACCTTGTCCATCTCTGCGACGGCCTTGGCGATTTGTTCGATACCCTGAGCTTGTTCATTGGATGCTTCTGCTATGTCCGCCAAGAGCTGCGCCACCTTATTTGAGCTTTCGGCGACATTGTTAAAGGCATCATTTGCTTCTGTGACAAAATGAGACCCCTCTTTGATCTTCACAAGGTTTCCTTCAATAAGAGAAGCAGTATCCCTTGCGGCTTCTGCTGCTCGCATGGCAAGACTCCGCACCTCGTCTGCCACGACGGCGAAACCTGCTCCTGCCTCTCCAGCCCGTGCCGCTTCTACCGCCGCGTTTAATGCCAGCAGGTTGGTCTGGAAGGCGATCTCATCAATGGTCTTGATTATCTTTGATGTTTCTTCACTTGACTCTGCTATAACTCCCATGGCCTTGGTCAACTTTTCCATGGAGGCCGTAGCCTGCTCCACTATGTTGTTGGTCTGTCTCATTAGGTTGTTGGCCTCAGAAGAACTCTCTGCGTTTTGCTTGGTCATAGAAGACATCTCTTCCAAGGAGGAAGAAGTCTCTTCCAGGGAAGCCGCTTGTTCCGAGGCACCCTCTGATAGTATTTGACTGCTGTCGGAAAGTTGCTCTGAAGCGACCGCTACCTGTTCGGCCTCCTCTTTCAGTTTTTCTATTATCCTGTTGATTGGCCTTGAGATGGTTTTAAGTGAAAAAAGTAATGAAGCGCAGAGAACAAGAGCCAAAAGCGTTATACAGGTCCCTCCAATTACCCATAAGGTTTGAGTCATTTGAGCTCGGATTCTCTCCTTGGTAACAGCTACTAACTGTGCAAGCTTATCTTTTTGCTCGTTAAGGTTTTTTTCGAGCAAGGCCTTGCGGGCTTGCACTGCTTTTTCCAATTCATCCATGTAGACACCGGTTCCGATTATCCAATTCCACTTCTTGAACAACTTTACAAAGGACAGCTTTGGTTGCGGTTCCTCGGATCCTGGCTTAGGCCAATAGTATCGTACAAATCCTTCCCCCTTTTCTTTGCAAACTCTCACAAACTCCATGAACAGTTTTTTGCCCTTTGGATCTTTTACATTGGACAGGTCCTTTCCATTCAACCGGGGTTTACAGGGATGCATGACCATGACGGGTCTCATGTCGTTTATCCAGAAATATCCTTCTTGCTTTTTGCCATAACGCAAATGCCTGATGAGGTCGGCAGCCTTGTCTTTTGCGTCTTCTTCCATTGCCTTTTTCAAGGCTTCGTCGGTTTCCCCCCTTAGTCCTTCTGATTGTAATGACTGAAGATCCCCAATAAACTTTGTCAGACCGGTCAGTGCAGTCTGGACTTCCGACTTTATATACTGCTTTTTGGAGAGTATAAGGTCATTCCTATAAGCCTTGATTTGTTGCTTTTCACTTGCCTCCATGGCCCGGATCATACTAAGTCCCATGCTTTGAATCTGTTCCAGCGCTATCTTGCCCTGTACTTCCAATTTCCATATAGCAACAGCACCAGATACAGCAGAGGTGAAGAACAAAGAAATTCCCACGAGAAGCATGACCTTTGTGTTTATTTTCATGGGCGTGCCCTCCCATTCATAGGACAAAATGTCATTAATTTGCCGATTGCTGTCCCTAACTTTGACGTTTAGCCGTTTGGCAAATATAGAATTTCGTGATTCTTTCCTTGGGATAGGGGAAAAGCAATAAATATGCCAGTTTGTGTTGTGTGTGCGTAGTGGGTAATGGCCGTTTTGGGAAGACAGGATCAATGAAGAGCTGTTTGCTTGGAAGGTACAGTCAGGGCCAGTATAACTTGATTGGTGCGAGAGAGGGGAGTCGAACCCCTACGGGTTGCCCCACTGGATCCTAAGTCCAGCGCGTCTACCAGTTCCGCCACTCTCGCACGCAAAGCGCTAGGCCCATGGCTTTCAAATTCCAAAGATCCTTTTCATCTACGGGCAATAACTTAAGCCATTTTGGCTTCACATGTCAAGGGCTCAAAAGACCTTGGCCCCATCTCGTGAATTCGGTATCAAACCGTTTTATGAGGCCTTTATCCGCATAGCTAAAATACCGCCCGTTTCCGATGATTATATGATCCAACACCTGCACCTGCAACAGCTTTGCCGCCCAGACCAATTCCCTTGTAATTCGGTCATCCTCTTTTGATGGATTTGGATCACCAGAGGGGTGGTTATGCACGAATACGAGAGCGGCCGCCTTTATCTCGAGGGCTGCGGAAAGGATTTCCCTCGGATAAACAGCACTAGCTGTCAGAGTTCCATAAAACATGTCTCGGTCCTCGATGAGCTCGTTTTTTCTCGACAAAAAGAGGACCTTGAAAATCTCGCGCTTGAGGTCTCTCATAGAGTGGAAAAGATAGTCAAAGATCTCTTGTGAGCTGTGGAAAAATGGCTTCCTCGCCGCCCTGTCTTTCAGGTAACGATTAGCTATCTGGTGCACGAGTGTAAGGTAAAGGGCGTTTTTAGGGCCGATCCCCTTTATTTCCGTCAGCTTGTCGATGGGGGCGGAAAGAACGCCCGATAGGCTTCCAAAGCGCCTTATTGCCTCCCTTGCTTGGGGTTTTAGGTCACCGCGGGGAGTGCCAAGGGTAAGGAGGAATTCCACTACCTCCTCGTCGCTGAATCGGGCAAGGCCACCTTCAAGAAATTTTTCCCTAAGCCGTTGCCTGTGTCCTTTGCCTTTATTCAACCAGTAGTCCTTGTCCATACGGCCTGTAGAAGAAAGAAAAGGGCTACACGAATGAGATTTAAGCATGCTTATTTGGGCACAGATCTTAGCAGAGAGGGTGTAATATTATCAAGAAAATAGAATCTGGTCTGGAGAGTGTGGACTAGGTGGGGTATTGAAATTATCTAAAAAATGCTTAAACTTAAACAAAATTACTAATGGAAAGAATATGAGCTCCCGTGCTAGAATAACTCCGAATCGACCTCATTGAACCTCCGGAAATTAACCCTAGTTGGTCAGCCATAGGGGAGAACCATGACGTCCAAGGCCCTGGAAGTCAACATTGCTTGCAGTAAAGTGGATGTAACTGTTGACAGCCGCTACCTTGTACTTGAAGAGGTCCTCCAAAAATACGAAGGAGCGCGCAAGGGCTTAAAGGGATTACTCGAAGAGATATGTCACCCTTACAGAAATTGGAGTTATATTGTTAAAGAAACTAGGTCCTATGCACTGAACTACTTCCATATAACAAAAACCCATGAGAGAGCCCCCAGTGCCCTGGAGATCTACATAGATATCTTTTTCCAAGCCTTGGAGTCTTCCGCCAATGAAGATGTCCGAAAAAACGCTGTGGACAATTTATTGCTTTTTATACAGAAGATCCTAAAGGATTCCGGGCCGGACCTTTACCGCTTTTTACCCGTTCTCCAGTCCGCATTCAATAAGATAGCATCCTATCCTCAGGATACCTTTGCGATTTTCGCTAGGAGCTTTTACCAGTTAAACAAGCTGGGTGCCATATTTGCCAAAACTGCTGGTGAGAACAGTGACTTTGGATCCATTAACAAGCTGCTCATTAAGTACTATGACTATACGTATACTTACTGGCTTACTCAGACTGATCCTATGGAATGGTTTGAGAGGGAGTCAGGCTTTGATTTAGCTGCGAATGGACTTGGAAAGATTTTTGAACCAATTACGCATGCCCAGTTGAAAGACCATCTCGATGAGCTTGCAGAAATAAGAGCCAATTACGACATACACTCCCAAGAGGCCTTGGAGATGATGGTCTCTCTGCCGGGGTATGCCCAGATTGTCAAGGCATACAATAAAGTTCCCGGTGCTTTGGAAAAATCCCTTGTCAAGGACGGACAAGGAAGGCTGCTGAAGTTGATTTTTCTCCTGTACATCATGAATGTTGAAGGGTTGTCTTCAGTGCACGAGGATACGCTGAGAGAGATCAACAGAACCATGGGTCAGTTGATTGCGACCGAGGAACTTCCGGTCATCTATAAGTACCTTGAAAAGACCATCAATATCCTAAGAACAAGTTCGTCAAGGTTTCCGGCCACCGCTCTCAATTGTGTCAAGAATATGGGCGAGGCGGTTTACAAGACTGATGAGAGCGATTTGGTGGACCTCTTTATTGAATCGGTTGTATCTCTTGGTTTTCAGGCACCAAGAATACAAGGGGTTGGAGATGACTGGCAGGTTAAATCCAACCCGCATCACATACAAAACATCCGCACATGGATGGAATTGATTGAGCTCAAACCAAAATGGTCAAAGAAGCTCCTTTCATCCCTAATTGTGTACCTTGCGCTTACCGGGGTCTTCATAAAGGACACGGATCTTTTCCCTAGGGATATCTCTAAGTTTCTTAATAGCGATTTCAGCCCAGTCTATAATCTAGCCAAGCAATTAATGAGGCTTTTTCCCACTTACTTCAATGACATAGGTGCAGAAGGCAAACTGAGGGACATATCTACCAGGATTGATGAGATTAGCCTGAGAAAGGATCCCCTTATCCACTTTCTTAGGAAGCAAAGCCATGTGGAGAGCAGCAACCAGATTGTTGGGTTGATGGAGGGAGTGTTTGAGTTTTGGAGGACCAAGAAAAAGGATTTTGTGACGCCCTACATACCACCTAATATTTTCGCTCAGGTGGAAGAAGAAGGGCTGTACATAGATGGTGTTCACACCCTTCTTAACAAGCTCTATCAGGTTGAGGGTATCAAATCAGTAGGTGATCTCCTATACGTGGATGAATCACGCCTTCGCAAGAGGTTAGGGGAGACTGCCGGGGTTTCTTCGGTAGACTATGATAGGCTGGAAATGGCGGTTACGCTTTATAAGCTCCTTTGCCAGAAGTACCGGGTAATGTTTACAGAAATGGAAAGTTACTTGTCTCAACTCCAGGGAACAGGGCTTCCTGACCTGTCTGAATTACAGGATGCCCTGGCAGAGACATCCAAGCCTAAGAAACTCTTGCGGCTTCTACTTTATTTGGAGAAATTGAAACAGATCATTCTCGCGCCCAGAGGCTTCGAGGCTAGGGAGGATATATATCGAAAGAGACACTTTACCGTGGACATACCATCTATGTACGGAAGCTACCATGAACTAAAGTTTGATGCCCTGGGTTTGACATTCAGGATCGAGGCCTTGGTCAATGTTCTATTTGAAGACATTGTTAATGAGCTGAACCTAGAATTTATAACCCGCGAAACCATTTCTCAAATCTATGAGTACTTGATATTGTTCGACCGGGCGCTGAGGCTGGACGGAATAGAATCGCTCGAAGTGGCAAGGCAACTGGATCTCCTGGCCCATTCTCTGAAAATAAGAGGCTTTTCATCTACCCAGTTTGTGGATATTTTTAGGGGCTTTGCTCTCGCGGTGAACAATATTGTACATGACTACTTTAATAACATGCACCAAAATAACCTAATGAAAATAATTGCCCAGGTGCCCAAAGAAGACCTGCTCCCAAAGTACCGAAGCGGTGAGGATGAGGAGCCAGCCAGGTTTGCACACAGAGTCTCTGAGATTTTTCTAAGGGACAGGATAGCCTCATCCTTAGGGCTGCAGCAAATGGACGTTTTTATAGGGCGGATTTTGGGAACCCTCTATCAGCAGGCCGATCAACTTCCCAAGGCTAAGGTCCAGAAGCTCCTGAGTTATGACCCCAAGAAGGCGGTCACCCCGATATATCCTGTAAACGCAAATGTGGCTGATTTGATACACCTGGGAAATAAAGGGCTCAATCTTGTTAGGTTAAAAAGCTTCGGGTTGCCCGTGCCCCCTGGGTTTATAATCACAACAGAGGTGTTTAGGTGCCGCGAAGTGGTGGAAAGCTATCTTCCTGCTAGGAAAAACCTGGAGGAGCAGGTCGCGGCCCAGGTCAAGAAACTTGAAAAACTGACCGGAAAACAATTTGGCAACCCACACAGTCCTCTATTGCTTTCTGTTCGAAGTGGTTCCTCCATTTCTCAGCCTGGTATGATGAGTACGTTTCTAGATGTTGGTATCAACCGGGAAATCGTCAATGGCCTCGTAGAGCTTACCCAAAACCCGTGGTTCGCGTGGGACACCTACAGGCGTTTTCTCCAGTCCTACGGCATGGCATTCGGCATTCAAAGGGACCTTTTTGATGCCATTATTTCGGATTTTAAAAACCGCCTCGGTCTTCCTCTCAAAAGAGAATTCTCGGGAGAGCAGATGAAGCAGGTCGCCCTTACCTATGAATCGCTGATTAGGGACCATGGCGTTGAGCTGGAGCTAGCTCCTTTCAGGCAACTGATGGTGGCTGTAAGCAAGGTGTTTGATTCTTGGAATGCATCCAAGGCTGTAACATACAGAAGAATCATGGGAATATCTGACGATTGGGGTACAGCGGTTACGATACAGGCCATGGTCTTTGGTAATTACTCCCCGGAATCCGGTTCAGGGGTGTTTTTTACCCACAACCCTCGGTGGGCGGGTGATATGCTGATCCTGTGGGGGGATTTTACAGTTGGCAATCAAGGCGAGGATGTAGTTTCAGGACTGGTAAAGACCTTGCCTATCTCGGTAAAACAGGCCGAGGCCGAAAACCGCGACCCCAGCACCAGTCTTGAAGTAAAGTTTCCGGAGATATATCGGCACCTTAGGGAGTGGGCAAAGGAGCTTATCTACGAAAGACGGTGGAGCCCCCAAGAGATGGAGTTTACTTTTGAAGGGCCCACGGCCGAAAGTCTCTATTTTCTCCAGACCCGTGATATGGTCATGAGGGAAAGAAAGAAGGTCTATTCCTTTGATTTGGTCCAAGAGGGAAAGGTTGATTTCTTAGGACATGGCATTGGCGTGAGCGGGGGGGCCATGAGCGGGCGGGCCGTTTTCAGCCTTGATGAAATCAGGTACTGGAGGGAGAAAGAGCCCGATACTTACCTTATCCTTGTGAGGGGGGACACTGTGCCTGACGACATCAAGGAAATCTATGAAGCCGATGGCCTGCTGACTGCCAGGGGTGGCTCAACAAGTCACGCTGCCATAGTTGCTCATCGCCTCGGAAAGACCTGTGTAGTAGGATGCGGGAACCTAATTTGTATGGAAAAGGAGCGGAGTTGCTCGCTTGGCGGCAGAATGGTGCGCTCCGGGGATTGGATTAGCATTGATGGCTCAGAAGGTAGCGTTTACCTTGGTATAATGAAGATAAAGGAAGTGGAGAGGAGTTGAAAATGGAAGCACTAGATAGGATAGAGTCAAAGACCGATATGGTATTGGGAATAAATGGCCTTGGAAGGATAGGAAAGCTGACATTGTGGCACCATATTGCGCGGAAACACTTTCAAGGGATAGTGGTGAATATTGGGAGACAGGTGGGCACGTCGCTGTACGACGTAGCTCACTACATCGAGAGGGACTCCACGTATGGGTCTTTGGGGGGCTACCTCAGGGGTTACAAGGGTGGGAAGGTAATCGATAAGCTAGACGATAAAAATGGGGAGATAGTCGTTGACGGAGTAAAAGTCAAGATATTGCGTGAGTCAAGAAATCCAAAAGATATAGCATGGGGGGAGCACGGGGTTCGCCTGGTGGTGGATACTACAGGAAAGTTTCGCGACCCCACCGCACCGGCAGACGCGCCTAAGGGGTCCTTGCGAGGGCACCTGGAGGCCGGCGCGGAAAAGGTTATTTTATCAGCCCCCTTTAAGATAAAGGATAAGAGCCGTCCCATGCCTGAAGACTCGGTAACCACGGTCATGGGGGTGAATGAGAACGATTTTGATCCCAGAATCCACAAGTTGGTCTCCAATGCATCTTGTACGACCACTTGCTTGGCACACATGGTCAAGCCCTTGATAGATCATTTTGGTGCAGACCGGATTCTGACAGCATCCATGGCCACAGTGCATGCGGTAACAGGGTCCCAGGAAGTTCTCGACAGACTTCCAAAGGAGGGGGCAACGGACTTGAGAAAAAACAGAAGTGTGCTGAATAACATAATCCTAACTACCACCGGCGCGGCAGATACCCTCGGCCTTGTTATTCCGCAAATGAAGACAATAGGGTTTATAGCAGAGTCTGTGCGGATTCCCAATAGCACGGGATCCTTGGTAATTTTGGTGGTCAATTTACAAGAGGAGCCCAGCGGCGAACCTATAAGGCGTGATTACATAAACAATATTTACAAGGAATCTGCGGCGAACGATCCAAGAGGGTATTTGCATTATACAGAGGAACAGAATGTCTCAAGTGATATTATAGCTCTCCCAAGGGCGGCAGCCATTATTGAAGCTCATGAAACCCATACCAGAACCGCTGAGGTTTCCATTGATCTTGCCAAGGTCTGTGGAATGGAACCTGGGGCAAAGCCTGGTCAAGGAGTGGAAGGTACGGTTCGAATAGCAGTGACTCAGGCGGTCATCTATGGCTGGTATGACAATGAGCTGGGTAGTTACGTGAACATGCTGGGTGACAGGACTGTTTCCATAGCCGAGTTGATGTGATTCCAAGAAATATGTGGCCTTAGGATTGATTGAAATTGTTCGGCTTCCATATGGATGACAAAAAGGTTATAGTACACGCGATCAAGGGTATGGGGTTGATCCGGAAAGGAATCGTTGATGAAACTAGAAACGGCCAAAAAAGTGATCAAGCTAGCGAGCAGAATAAGCGTCCTAGCGATTTTATTCCTGGTAATAGACATGCTGATTTCCCGCCACGCCTTTGCGTGGGGTCCCGGCGTGCATACGGTAATTGCACTTCGTTCCCTTGATGCCGCTAGTGGGTTTTTATCGGGGATAGGCAGTGTAATTCTGTCTAATCCACTAGAATACCTGTACGGTTCTCTAGCGGCTGATTTTTTCCTTATGAAGAGGCACTTGAAGAGCACCAGGCACGCACACCACTGGAAAGGGGGATTCGCCTTACTGGAGCAGGCCACAGCGGATAAGGAAAAGGCTTATGCTTACGGATTCTTGGCACATCTGGCGGCTGACGTGGTTGCCCACAACGTATTCATACCAACCCTCGCCAATATATTCCCAAACAAAAGGCGAGGAACTCACTTGGCCTGGGAGATCAGGGCCGACTACGCAGTGGGCCCGATGTACACGAGTATTGCCAAAGAAGTTCTCGTTACTGATCAAAAAGCGTGTGACGATATCTTGCGCTCCGTAACCAGCAAGCGAAAAAACGGACTTAAGACCAGAAAGAAGATTTATACCCAAAGCGTAAAGATCTCGGATTATCTTTACGGAGCCGTCCCCAACCTTTTCACTGGAACCACCTTTAGATGGGAAGGATTCAAGGAATATACCCTTCGTATTGTCTCTGTTTCATTCCTTTTTGTCTGTGAGTTCCTTCAAGACCCCTATCATTCCTTATGCCTAAAATATGACCCAAATGGAAAAGGGAGACTTGGACGTCTCAGGTCTAGAGGGCTTCTTGCGCGTGTCCTACGGCCGAAGCGCCCCTATCCGAGTATGCCTGGAGGCGGACCTATCTATCGAATATGAGCAAAATAAGGATATTATCGGAAAACGTTGCGGTGAGGATCGCGGCAGGGGAAGTAATTGAAAGACCCGGCTCAGTAGTCAGGGAGTTGGTGGATAACAGTATTGACGCGGGTGCCACCAGAGTGGCAGTCAGGATTGAAAGGGGAGGGAAGTCTCTAATCAAGGTCATTGACAACGGCGTAGGAATGTCCAGGGATGACCTTCTTCTTTGTACTGAAAGGCATGCTACAAGCAAGATACATGACGCGGAAGACCTCACGGCCATCAACTCCTTGGGTTTTAGGGGCGAGGCGCTTGCGAGTATTGCCGCTGTATCTCGATTAAGTATTACCACGAGGCAAAGGGACGATCTTGTGGGGAACCGATTGATTGTTTTTGGAGGGAATATCCAAAAGGTAGAGGAAGTGGGTACCCCTGAAGGGACGGTCGTCGAGGTAAGGGACCTTTTTTACAATGTTCCAGCCAGGAAAAAGTTTCTCAGGAGCCCGGGAGTTGAGTTGAACAATGTCGTAGATGTATTTGCAAGGCTCTCTTTGGGTTTTGAGAGCATCCACTTTTCCCTTGAGAACGAGCAAAAAACAATATTGAATTTGCCACCGTTGCCTGAACTCATCCCTCGCCTTGCTGCAATACTGGGCAGAACTACAGCAGAACAGATGGCCTTCGTGTCAAGGAATTTCCCTGGGACACGGGTAAAGGCCTATCTTGCTCCTCCTGACCTTGCGCGTACGAGACCTGACAGGCTGTTCGTTTACGTCAATAGGAGGAACGTGCGAGACAAGTTAGTAAACAAGGCGGTAATCGAGGGTTATGGGGGAAGGCTCATGAAGGGAGTTTACCCCCAGGCGGTTGTATTCATAGAGATAGACGCAGGACTGGTGGATATAAATGTACATCCTGCAAAGCAAGAAGTGCGCTTTCAAGATCCTGGTGCCCTTTTCAAAAAAATTATGCAGACAGTGGACGAAGGATTGGGCAACAAAATATATTCCCATGCCATAGCAGAACAGGCAAACGATGGAGGCGAGATTAGTGAGCCTATTCAGATGAATTGGGGCGCGCTGGCTACATCAACACCGGCATTCATTTCTGGAAGTGAAGCCGGCGTTTTTAAAGACCATGGTCCGGTCCAAATCTTTGAGGAAGAGGTCCGGGTGGTGGGACAGCTGAGGAATATGTATATACTCTGCGAGGGTAAGGATGGGCTTATTATCGTGGACCAGCATGCGGCACACGAAAGGGTGCTGTACGAGAGCCTGATGGAGGGAATACGGAAAGGGGGGCTTGAGATCCAGCGGCTGCTGCTGCCGAAAACCATAGAGCTAGGTATTGGAGAGAAGAGGGTTCTGGAGGAAAAAGGCCAGACCTTGGCAGATCTTGGTGTGGAGATAGAGGATTTCGGTGGGCAGGCGGTGTTGCTTCGCTGCGTTCCCTCTTTGCTCGGTAATGCTGACTGGGAAACCCTTCTCCCTGAATTAGTCTCGGCTCTGGAGCAAGGCCGGGGAGAACGGGATGTTCTCATGGGGGAGGTTGCCAGCCTCATGGCCTGCCACGCGGCCATAAGAGCCGGGTATCCCATGAGCGTTGAAGAAATGCAAACGTTGCTGGATCAGCTGAGCCTGGCGAGTCTTCCCACCAATTGCCCCCATGGAAGGCCAATATTCAGAAAGATTACGTATTATGAATTAGAGAAGATGTTCAAGCGCGTGGTATGATAGATGGGTGGTGGCAAAGCAAAGGTAATAATTATTGGCGGGCCCACTGCAACAGGAAAGACTGAGGTCGCTATATCCTTGGCGGAGGCGTTGGACGGGGAAATAATAAATGCCGATTCCATGCAGGTATATAGGCACATGGACATAGGCACTGCCAAGCCCGGGCCCGAGCAGCGGGCACTGATTCCGCATCATATGCTGGACGTTGTGGATCCCGACGAATCCTTTAATGCTTCCTTGTATAGGTCCATGGCTCTGCCACTCATAGAAAAAATAGCTTCCAAGGGAAAGGTGCCCATTGTGGTTGGAGGCACTGGCCTTTACATCAAAATCCTGAGAGGAGGACTTTTCTCATGTCCGGCGGCGGACCCGGAGTTGAGAAGAAAGTTGGCGTTGGAGTATGATCAACTAGGCGCTCTAGCACTTTACAAGAAATTGGAGGAAATAGACCCGGAGGCCGCTGCCCGAATCCATCCGAATGACAAGATACGTGTAACCAGAGCCTTAGAGATATACCAATTAACAGGAAAGAGACCATCGGACCTGGCAAGAGGACACGGATTTAAAGACAGGCCCTTTAATGACCTAATGTTTTGCCTGTATCTAGACCGGGAGGAACTGTATAGTAGGATTAACAGACGGTGTGTAAGGATGATTGAAGAGGGCCTCATTGATGAGACGAGAAAACTGCTTGAAAAGGGCTACTCTCCGGAGCTGAAACCTATGCAGGCCATCGGGTATCGTCACGTCACAAGGTACATCCTAGGACATTGGCCTCTTGAAGAGGCAATTAGACAAATGCAGAAGGATACGCGAAGATATGCTAAGAGACAAATTACGTGGTTCAAGGGAGAGAAAGAATTCATTTGGTTAA
>QMLZ01000069.1 GCA_003646995.1 Deltaproteobacteria bacterium
AGGCATATGACAAGGCCATGGAGAGCTTGCGTGAACTGGTTTTGAAGCCACCAAAAGATGAAGCCGGGAAGGCGGCTAGGGCGCTATTTTATCAGGCATGTGAGGAGGCCATAAGGCAGGCTTGCGAAGAGAAACGATTTCAAGATTGCATCGATTTATATAGGAAAAACCAGGCCCTAGTAGCGGACAAGCTGGGAATGCGAACCAGGTTGTATGTAGCAGAGGCGCTATTTGAGGAAGGGGCGGCAGATCAGTCCTTAGCTGTGCTGGGGCGATTCGACCCCGATTCCCTAATGCCTCGGCTCAGGCCGCGCTACATCATGGTCTTTGCAAAGGCATTGCGTGCAGCCGGCCATGTAAAACGGGCAGTCAGGATACTGGAAGAACAAAAAGGTAGGATAAGGGATGAGTTGTTCAAAGCCAGGTGTTCATTGTTCTTGGGTCAGGCATATGAGGAGTTGGGTTTGCTCTCTGAGGCATTGAAGGCGTACAAGCATGGTATTGCCAATTTTCCTTTGCTGAGCAAGGAGGAGAAGCTGAAGGTTCTATTGGAGGTGGGCAAGATACAAAACAGGATGGGTAACACGTTAGAGGCAAAAGGGGCGCTTAGGAGGTGCCTAGAGCTAGCTGGAAAGGCAAAGGAATATGATGAAATCCGCCTTTCGGCCTTGGTAGAACTAGCCGACACATATGGGTCCAGTAACAACTTACAGGAGGCAGTGAAAATACTGGAGGATCTCTTCAAGCAGGGCTATGGGCCGGAAGGGGAACACTACTGGGAGATCAAATTTAGGCTAGCGCAGTATTACGAGCAGCTTGGAAGGAACCAGAGAGCAAAAGAGCTGTACACAGAAGTAGGAGATGAAGGACCACCGATATTGCAGGCAAGGGCTCAGATGCGGCTGGGTGACATAGTACTGTACGACAACCTGAAAAAACTGCCCCACTGGGCCGAGGTTGCAAATAGGTAGGCAGGGATGGATAAACAAAAGATCTTGTGGACTGCTTCTTCTGTCTCACTACACCCGAGGTTGTTAGAAAGCCTTAAAAACCTGGGGTGCGAAATACTAATGGGAGACGGAGCAAGAGACGTGCCTTCGGAGGCAATAGAGAAGTTGCTGCCCAAGGTCTGGGTGACTGATGTAGGGGGGAAGCCTTCGGAGTTCATAAGGCTTTTAGAAGATATTAGTGTCAGATTTCCGTCCATTTCGGTATTGGTGTTTAGTGCGAAGCCCACTGTGGAGGAGGCCGTAAAGGTCATTAGGGCAGGTGCGTCAGAGTATATGGCCTGCAGTATAGAGCCCGAAAGATTGCTCGGGGCAATTGAAAGGTGTGTGATACATGGGCGGTGCAAGAAACGCTCAAAAGGATCCACAATCCGCAGAAGTATTGAGCCCGGGGAAATTGTTGCTTGCGACGAAGCAATGAAGAAAGTTCTTGAATTCGCACGAAGGGCCGCAGAACGAGACGCCACAGTGCTCTTGGAAGGGGAAAGTGGTTCAGGCAAGGAAATAGTTGCTAGATTCATACATCAAAACAGCGCTAGAAGAGATGGACCACTTATAGCTATCAACTGTGCGGCCCTACCGGAGAATCTTCTCGAAAGCGAGCTTTTTGGCCACGAAAGAGGAGCGTTTACCGGGGCTACGGCCAGAAAGCAAGGGAAATTCGAACTGGCCGATGGAGGTACATTACTGCTTGATGAGATTAGCGAAATGGCCCCTGCAATCCAGGCTAAGCTGCTGAGAGCTTTGCAGGAGAGGGTGATAGACAGGGTAGGGGGTCGGTATCCTGTTGAAGTTGATGTGCGGGTCATTGCGACGACCAACAGGGATCTTGAAAAAGAGGTGAGAAACGGTAACTTCCGCCTTGACCTCTATTATCGCCTCAATGTGATACCCCTACGAATCCCGCCTTTAAGGTCTAGAAAGGCGGATATTATACCACTGGCAGAACTTTTCCTTGCAAGACAAGCTGCCAGGTATGGGGGTTCCTTGAAACAACTTCGTCCAGATGCCAGGGTGTTTTTAGAGAAATACCATTGGCCCGGGAATGTACGTGAACTAGAAAATCTCATGGAGAGGGTTTCTATTTTTGTTGATTCGGACCTGGTAGGGCAAAAGGATCTGGAGAGGCTCATTGACCTTGGCTCGGTTAATAATGAAAAGGTTCTGACGGATGCCAATGTGGTGACTCTCAAGGAGATGGAAAAAAAGATGATCATGAATGCCCTCAAGAGTAACAACGGGAACAGGACGCATGCGGCCAAGGTCTTAGGGATAAGCGTAAGGACGTTAAGGAACAAGTTAAAGGAATACAAGGCTGAAATGAAACTTTGAGCTGCCGTTTTTGCCTGACAAACACTGGCCAGCCTAGGTGACCGTGAAAGTATCCGTTCGGGTTGGTACTTGTTTTGCATGAAAGGATTTGTAGAAAGGAGAGGTTGTCTTTGACATGGGGGGTGTGATCGGCAAAGGAATTATGGATAAGACCTCAAGGCTCCTGGCCCACGTATTGGACTATCGAGCCAAGAGACATGGGGTCATAGCCGGTAACTTAGCGAACATTGACACACCAGGATACCGGCCAAAGGATATAGATTTTGATGACGCCTTGAAGGCGGCCCTTAAAGAGTCGGATCTGAAGCTTAAGGTGACCCACGAGGGCCATTTGCCCGCTAGATCCTCTATTCCTTCGCCTGGACAAGGGGAATTTCCAATGAAGGAAATTGGTAAAGGGCTCCAGAGAGACTCCCAAGTAGATCTTGACAAGGAGATGGCCAAGATGGCCAAAAACAATCTTCTATACGAGGCCACGGTAAGGATGCTGTCCAAGAAGTTTGATGAACTGAAAATGGTTATAGAAGAAGGAAGGAGATAGTGAAATGGACCTGATAAAGGCTATCGACATTGCGGCAAGCGGGATGTCGGCAGAAAGGGCGAGGTTGAATGTAATATCAATGAACCTTGCAAACGCCAACACTACAAGAACGGCTTCCGGGGGGCCTTATCGGAAAAAGACGGTGATATTCGAAACTGCCCCCATTTCGAGGTCTTTTGAGGAGGAATTGAAAGTCTCGATGGAGACCGAGGAAGTATATGGAGTACGAGTGACAGGGATAGCGCCTGTAAAAGGACCTTTCAGGAAGGTTTACGATCCTTCCCACCCGGATGCAGACAGACAGGGCTATGTGTATTTGCCAAACGTTAATCTAGTCCAGGAGATGGTATCTATGCTGAATGCCAACCGAGGGTATGAGGCAAATGCGGCTGCCATCAGGGCAGCGAAAGAGATGGCCCTGCAGGCCCTTGATCTGGCGCGATAGTACAAGGAGTTAAGATGATACGGAGCATTCAATCACACATAAGGGGCAGCGGGCAAGATATGGGCCCAAAGGTTGCCGAAAACAGAGATGGCGACTTCGCCAAGACATTGAAGCGCTTCATCGCTGATGTAGATACACAACTCAAACGCGCAGACAGTATGATGAACGAATTCGCGGTTGGGAAAAGGGCGGATCTTCAAAATGTAATGATCGAAACTCAAAAGGCAGATTTGTCGCTCAGGCTTCTTCTGAGGATCAGGAACAAGCTGGTGGAGGCTTATCAAGAAATCATGAGGATGCAGGTGTAACAGCAGGCAGAAGGCGCAAGGCAGGTGTCAGGAAAGGGAGACTGTTTCTCTTTAGACCCAATGCCGACCGCCCAAAGCCCAATGCCTACCACCTAATAAAGGAGTCCGGATATGGCTGAGGCAGAAAACAGATCAACGATGCCCCTTGTGGAGGTTATCCGAAATATTCCTCTTGGCAAGAAGATCAGTTTTGCAATAACCGCCTGCTTGCTCATCGGAGGTTTTGTGGCCTTGATGAGTTGGACCAATCGACCAGACTACCAGATATTGTTCGCCAACCTAGAGACCTCCGATGCGGCCCAGATCGCGGACAAACTCAGGGAGAGAAGGGTTTCCTTTCGCCTAGAGGACGGGGGCCGCACAATACTGGTCCCTGAGGAGAAGGTTTACGACTTGAGGCTTGAGCTTGCGAGCCAGGGACTGCCTAGAGGCGGGAACGTTGGATTCGAGACCTTTGACAAAATGCCATTCGGTACTACGGAATTTGTACAAAAGTTGAAATATCAGCAGGCTCTTCAGGGTGAGCTGGCAAGAACGATAATGCAGTTTGATGCAGTGGCTCAGGCGAGGGTACATATCGTTCAGCCTGATGACTCGCTGTTCGTCGAACCAGAGAAGCAAGCTACGGCTTCCGTGGTACTCAAGCTGTACCAAGGAAGGGCTTTGGACCGTAAGCAACTTCAGGGAATAGTCAACCTAGTGGCATGCGCGGTGAAAGACTTGAAGCCTGAGAATGTGACCGTAGTGGATGTGAACCAGGGTTTACTCATAGGTTCCAGAGAGGACAATGGCGTGGGTGCCATGACGGCGGATCAATTTGAATACAAAAGGGCATTAGAGAAGACACTAGAAAAGAGGATAGTCAGCATGCTCGAACCGGTCATAGGCAGAAATCAAGTGGTTGCCAAGGTTTCAGCCGATGTAGACTTTAAGCAGGTAAATATATCCGAGGAAACCTATGATCCGGACAGCATGGTAATACGAAGTGAACACAGGCAGAAGGAAAAGGCGATAAATGGGAAAAGTTTGCCCAGTGGGTCACCCGATTCGAAATATCAAGTTTATGAAACAAGTGGCCAGAGCAGCGCAACAACTAAGAAGGTGGAAAAAGAAAATTCTATAGTGAACTATGAAATTAATAAGGTGGAAAAACAAATTGTGAGTTCCTCTGGGGAGATTAAGCGGCTCACAGCGGCAGTGATTATTGACGGACCTTATACCACGGTGAAGGATGAGCAGGGCAATCCCCAAAGGAAGTTTGTCCCACGGAGCCGCAAAGAGATGAAAAACTTCGAAGAAATCGTGAAGAAGGCCATAGGGTTTAATGAAGCAAGGGGGGATCAGGTCACCATATCCAATGTTCCTTTTGCGATTCAGAAGGAAGAAGAGGTGAATGTGGCTGCCGCTCCTGCCTGGATGAGCTATCTAAAGAAAGGCGTAAGGCCGTTTTTCAATGTTGTTTTGATCTTCCTATTTTTCTTTTTTGTTATCAAGCCCTTCAAGAATTGGTTGAGTCAAGCGAAGCAATATGTCGGCCCGGCGGCCCTGCCGCCAGGTACAGAGGTTCCCCAACTGTCAGCCGGCGGCCAAGGGAGTGGGGACAGTGCCATCAGGAAAGAGGAGATCTTGGAGATCAGCAGAACAGAACCGGAAAAGATCGCAGAGGTAATCAGAAGCTGGGTGAGAGAGGGAAGTTAAGTTGGAAGGAAGAGAGGAGCTTACCGGAACAAGAAAAGCGGCCATTTTTCTAATGGTTATGGGCGAAGAATTCACAGCTAATGTGTTTAGACACCTGAGTGAGGACGAGATAAAGGCCATAGGGCAACAGATGACCAAGCTCGACCAGGTGGACCCAAAGGTCATATCCTCTGTAATGAATGAATTTTTGGGGACCTTCAAGGGCGGGGCTATCATAGGTGGCTCGGGAGATAAGTTTTTTGAGCGAACAGTGTCAAAGGCATTAAATCCAAAAAAGGCAAGCACACTGATGGAAGAGCTTACTTCCACAAAGAAGCGGGGCTATTTTGAGAAGCTAAAGACCTTGGCACCAGAAATGATTGTTAACTTCATAGCAAACGAGCACCCTCAGACGATCGCCCTTATTTTGGCAAACCTAGACCATCATACCGCAGCAGAGGTTATCAAGCTGCTACCGGAAAATATCCAGAGCGAGGTCGTTGTAAGGATAGCGAAGCTGGACACAGTGCCTGACGAGATAATAGACGAGATACAGAGCGTGCTTGAAAGTGAGGTATCAAGTATTGGCGAATCAGGTCCCCAAAAGATGGGCGGCATCGAGGTGGCAGCAGAAATACTAAACCAAATAGACAGGAAGGTAGAAAAGGCCATACTGGAAAAGATAGAGGAAGAAGAAGAAGAACTCGCTGATAACATAAGACAGTCCATGTTCATTTTTGAGGATCTCGTAACCCTCGATGACCGTTCTATCCGAGCACTGCTCAAAGAAATCAGCAATGATGAATTGCTCCTGGCCCTAAAAACCGCCTCTGATACTCTTAAGGAGAAAATCTTCGGTAATCTGAGCCAGAGGGCCGCGGAGATGCTGAAAGAAGATATGGAGGTTATGGGACCGGTGAGAGTGAAAGAAGTTGAACAGGCTCAAAGAAGCATTATAAAGACGGCCAGGAGGCTTGAGGAAGAGGGGAAGATTGTTCTCGGGGGCAGGGGAGGTGATGACGTAGTTGTCTAATCTACTAAAGAGAGAGGAGCATGAAGGACTTAAGATAGAAAGCTTCCGGGTACGAGAGTTTGAGGCCCACAGGGTCAACCCTACTAAAAAGAGTGAAGAACCTAGTGACGGTATAGGGGGCAAAATAGAAGATCATCTGTCCAAAATCGAGATGGAGGCCTATGAGAAGGGATTTCAGCAAGGGCAAAAGGACGGGCTCGTCATGGGGAAAAAACGGCTGGAAGAAACAGCCAGGAGGCTTGAAGCCCTCATCAAGAGCTTGTCTCAGTTGAAAAAAGAAGTTTATAGAAACTCCGAAAGGGAACTCGTTGAGCTTGCCACAGAAATAGCAAGAAAAATCCTGCTAAAGGAGCTCGAACTCGATGATACGGCTATCCTGCGCACTGTGCGCCGGGCCATATCCTTTTTGAATGATAGAAGTAATGTAAGGATTCGTCTTAATCCTTCAGACATGAACAAGGTCGCTGAGGTCTTGTCTGAAATCAGAGCTGATAAAAAAATAGAGGACGTGGAACTAGTTGAAGATTCTGCTGTGGAGCGGGGTGGCTGCATCCTTGAATCAGGATTTGGGCTCGTCAACGCAACCATTGAAGATCAATTATCTGCAATTTCAGAGGAGTTAGAAGAAGAGCTCAAAAGCGGCGGTCAAGACAATGCAACTGTCCCTTAAGAGATACATTGATAGGATCGCATCCATTGACCCGATCCTTTTGGAGGGGAGGGTCAGTAAGGTCATTGGTACGGTGATAGAGGGAAGCGGGCCTTCCATGCCTCTTGGCGGGATATGTCAGGTGTATCCTCCCCGCTACGCGGATCCGGTGTTGGCGGAGGTGATAGGTTTCAGAGAACGATCTCTCTTGTTGATGCCGCTTTGTTCTTGCGACGGTATAGAACCCGGAAGCAGGATCGTTGCCAAGAGGTACCAAGCGGCTGTCCATGTGGGATTCGATATGCTCGGCAGGGTGATCGACGGATTGGGTGAACCGATAGACGAGGGAGAGCCCATTCACTACACCAAGACCATGCCGTTGTACGCAAAGCCTCTCAACCCTTTGAATAGGGCCAGGATAAAGGAACCTCTAGACGTGGGCATAAGAGCAATCAACACCCTGGTTACCCTTGCCAAAGGACAGAGGGCAGCAATAATGGCGGGGTCCGGGGTTGGCAAAAGTGTGCTGCTTGGAATGATGGCTCGTTTCCCCAAAGCGGATGTTAACGTTATAGCCCTTATAGGGGAAAGGGGTAGAGAGGTAAAAGAATTTATAGAAAAGGACTTGGGGCAGGAAGGTCTCAAGCGTTCTGTGGTGGTGGTCGCCACCTCGGACACATCCCCCCTGATTAGAATGAGAGGTGCCTATTTGGCCACGGCAATAGCAGAATTCTTCCGGGATCAAGGTAAGGACGTACTTTTGATGATGGATTCCATCACAAGGTTTGCAATGGCGGCCCGAGAGGTAGGATTGGCTTCAGGAGAACCTCCAAGCAACAAGGCCTATCCTCCAAGCACCTTTGCGCACTTGCCTAGGTTACTAGAAAGGGCTGGAACAAACGGGAGAAGAGGATCCATAACCGGGCTGTACACCGTGCTGGTGGAAGGCGATGATATGAATGAACCCATCGCTGATGCGGTACGCTCAATAGTAGACGGACATATCGTGCTTGACAGGGCCTTGGCCTCTCGAGGTCACTACCCTGCTGTTGATGTGTTGTCGAGTGTGAGCCGACTTATGACCGATGTAGTGGATTCTGACTACCTGGAATATTGCAAGAAATTTAGAGCGGTACTTGCCGATTACATGAAAATAGAGGATCTGGTGAATCTTGGAGCATACAAGAGAGGCAATAATGAAAAAGCAGATTACGCAGTAGAAATGATAGATAAACTAAATGCTTTCTTGAGGCAAGATGTGGAAACCAAGGCTACTATGGAAGAGGGTTTTAGACAGCTGAAGGAGCTTTTTGCCTCTCGCTAGGAATGCAGGGGCAGCTGGCAGTAGACGACGGCCTGATACTCAAGAAAGGGACGATCAATATGGTTTTTAAATTTAGGTACGAAAGCCTCCTTAACTACAGAAGGCACTTAAAAGAGGTGGCTCAGGTGGAGCTGGCAAGGTCAATGGAACAGTTGGCTGTTGCCAAAGAAACACTGGAGTCGCTTACAGCAGAATACGACAAGGCTACGCTGGGTTTTGCAACAAGGCTCAGGCAAGGTATCACTGCACAGCGACTTCAGGATTTCAGTTCCTATCTAAGTCGCCTGAAAGAGGAAATAAGCCAGAAGGCGCTTGAGGTCGCCGAGTGGGAAGAGTTTGTGGAGAAAAAGAGAAGCGCTCTTTTGGAAAAAGATCGGGAGTTCAAAATCATTGACAAACTGCGAGACAAGGATTTTGAAAGATGGGTAGCAGAGCAAGAATCCAGGGAACAGAAGGCATTAAGCGAGATGGCCATACTGCGACACGGAAGGTCCTTTCGTTGAAATGGAGAAACCCACTAGTAATCCTGCTGGTACTTTTAGCAGCGGGTATGCTTGCCAAAATGGTCCTTAGTGGGGTCTTTATAACCTCCTACTTCTTTTCCTCCGAGGCGTTTGCAAAACAAGATAAGTCCACACCACAGGTCTTAGCTCCAGTTGTCACCGAAGAAACCTTGAGAAAGAAGGAGGAGGCATTACGGCAAAAGGAAAAAGAGATAGCAAAAAAGGAAAAAGAATATCTTGCCTTGAAGGAAGAGACCGAAGCAAAGATGGCAGAGCTCAATGAGCTACAGCTGAAGCTAGCGCGGTATGCAAAGAAATTGGCTGAGAGGGAAAAGGCCCTGAAGGATGCAAGAATGGCACACCTGGTGTCCCTGTACACGGCCATGGAGCCGGATAAAGCTGCTGCTATTATGGATAAGCTTAAGCTGGAAACAGTTGTCAAAATTCTCAGAAACATGAAAGGGAAGGCTGCCGGGAGAATCGTGGCCATGATGAAGCCGGAGAGAGGTGCCAAGATAAGCGAGGAGTTATCAAAGGAGCAATGAAAACCTATCCCTAGGTTGCTCTCAGGTTAATATTCAATTATTATTCTCTTCATAACAGTCCCGTTAACAATTAAAACTTGTGTAAGGACCCACTTCTGTGTTGGAGACAAGCGGAAACAAGAGGGCTATGTCAATAAGATCCTCCTCTACAACCACGAGGGGTGTTATTGCCTGTTTGGGTGCGGCTGCCGCATGGGGTGCAAATGGTGTGGCTAGCAAGTACTTGATGAATATGGGCCTGTCGCCTTTTGTTCTGTCTCAGGGGAGGTTGACCATAGCCTCAATAATCACTGTGATATGGCTTGCGCTCAGAAAAAAAGAGGCCTTGCACATCAGATTAGGGCATGTGTGGCATTTTGCTCTTCTAGGTACCATAGGTATGGCAGGGGTGAATGCCTGTTATTTTGAAGCAATATCTAAGATTGCAACGGCGGCGGCGATCCTTGTTGAATACATAGCACCTGTCTTGATTGCTGTCTATGCCCGCCTCTTTATGTCCCAACGCATGGGGCCTGTCAGGTGGGCTGCACTGTTCCTTGCATTGATAGGCTGCTATTTTGTGGTCGGTGGCTACAACGTAGATCTCTTCAATATGAATTTCACAGGCCTAATGTGGGGCCTAGGAGCAGCGGTGACTTATTCTTTTTACATAGTTTACTCGGAATACCTTCTCAGGGTTTACAGTCCTTGGACCATCCTCCTTTACGCCCTTATCTTCGGAAGTCTCGGTTGGAACCTGGCCCTCGGCCCTTCTACCCTGCCGAAGATGGGCTGGGATTTTACATCATGGACTCTGATATTCCTCTGTTCCAGCCTCGGAACCATAGTCCCCTTCGGCCTGTTCGCCTTGGGGGTGGAATTACTCCGGTCCACTCGGGCCACAATAATCGCCACATTCGAGCCCATATCTGCTGGAATCATAGCGTTTTTGTTCCTGGGAGAAAAACTTTCTGTTCCTCAAATCGCAGGGGGTATCTCAGTACTTGTGGCTGTCATATTGGTGCAAAGAGAAAAGGAAATAGACGAGCTGAGCCCCTCAGCCCTAAAGAAACACGGCCAGGTGCATGGCTTGGTATTTCGCCGGCCTGAATAGACTATCCCTTAACCTTTGCTTTCCTAACGCCCCACATGTCTACCTTTTTCATTCAGTTAAGAGAGTCGGAAATTTTTTCCCTTGTGCCCTTCAATGGGGCATATTTTTCCTTCGTAATGAGCTAATTTTTGGGCTCGGATTTTTTATGTCATCATAACATATTGATATTTAAGCCAAAAAAAATTCATTCCCCGTGGCACACGCCTTGCTTATGTCACGGCACGGTAGCGTTGTCTGTGGAGATGCGAGAGATGAAAGAAACTATGCTAATAAACCTTTTCCAGGATGCGGTTCATCACCGAGGAGATGGGACGAAACACACCGCCCAAGGCGTGAGCGGGGAGCTGTTTGGCAGGGTTTTGGCCGAGGAGACCTTGGGGCAGGAAAAGACTGGATTAAAAAGGAACTGGCGCGCGGAACACAGATCATGGGAGCAAGGTATTGATCATTTTGCAGGACTTTTTTCGAGGGTTGGGTGCACTCTAATAGTACCTTCATCCTTCAATAACCTCCTAAAAAACATTCTTGCCGGATTGGGACTAAAAGCCAATGAGATTGATACGACAATGAAGCAGGCAACAGACGCCAATGGCCTTGTGCACCTTGATAAGCTATGGAGGCTTGTAAGCCATGCACTGTCGAATAAGGAAGGGGGACAGGCCCGGTTTGCAATGAATATAAGGTTCTTGCCGCAGCTGGGTCTATTATTTCTAAGAATAGGCGCAAGTCCAGATAAGGTTGCGTCAGTACTTGAGAGGCACGTCCATTCCAAGACAAGCCTAGGGCTAGGTGATATAAAGGCCATGGTCAAGGAGCTGGCCCCTGGAGTTGGTGTGGGAGACAAGGAGATTAGGACAGCGCTGGAGCGGTTTGGCATTCCCCTGGAGCCCAGGAATTTGGATGGGCTGCTGGCTGAGTATCATACGGCCATCAAAGCGCTGACCCAGATTCAACCCTTGCAAAAACAAGTAAATTCCCAGGCCGCTAACACCACGGTTAAGACATTGTTGGCCCAGGCCTTACAAGAGAAAGGAGTGCCCAGCGATAAGATAAAAACAATTTTGGAAGGTCTCAATGTGAGTACAATCCGTGAGACAGCTCTGCGGTACGAAAGGCCTCCCACAATCAGTGAGGATCAAATCAGGACGATAATTGAAAACCTCAGGATTGAGTCAAAGGAGCGGGACGATGTTTCTCTGGTGAGGCAGCAGATTATTTCAAAGCTGAAGGTGTTGCCAAATGCCAAGAAAAGCAAAGTGGCAAGCTCTCCACAAGGAGACTCGAACGTATCGCTTAAGGGAACCACGCTGCTCAAGAACATGGGATCCAGTAGAGGTGCCACGGATACATGGGCTCAAAGGGGTGCTCATAAAGGTGCTTCTGGACAGGGTGTGCAAAAGGATCTCTGGATTTCCACCACTGCGGGGATTAAAGCTGGGATGGAATCGAGATCGAGCTCACTAAATTTAGGCTTGGACAGTACTACTGCATCACCTTTTGGGTACAGGCACAGTGTGGATGTCGGCATACCCGGACTGAGCCATCATGGCGGGGCTGATTATGTGCATGAGGCTGTATCCAGGATATTTCAGCACCTGAAATTCATGGTTGCACAGGGCCAGCATGAGAGCAGGTTGCTTTTAAACACCCCTGAACTCGGACAGATGGATCTAAGGGTGTTGGTTAAGCAAGGGCACTTGCAGGTTCAGCTAGGTACAGAACATCCCCTGGCAAAAGAGATTGTGGAAGGTAACCTCAATATTCTCAGACAGCAGCTTAATCAAGCAGGATTTGTGGTGGACAAATTGGATGTCATGGTGGGATTAGGGGGCGGAGGATTTGAGGCGCATTC
>QMLZ01000070.1 GCA_003646995.1 Deltaproteobacteria bacterium
AGTGGATTACCGGCTCCAGAATATCATGAAGAGCATCCATCATACCTGCCTGACTACATCGGAAGAATACGGTGAGCCGGGAAATTACCTGGTAGGAGCAAATATCGCCGGGTTTGTGAAGGTAGTGGATGCCATGCTGGACCAGGGGCTGGTGTGAGAGTACCCAATCAGTCAAAAGGGTGGAATGCTTTAACGGGAGGCCGCACCAAACCTTCGGGGGAAGCACACCGACAGAGGTCTACTGGTGTACGGCCGGATTAGGGAAGGCTGTCTAACCGTGGGACACAACAATACGATTTTCATACGCACTTGAAGAAGGCTACACCAGATACCTACATTTATGTATTTCAATTACGCATTAACTACAATATCGTCATTTATTTGCATCCGAGCAACACTATTGAACAATGCGGCGCCTGGCTTATTTACGCGTGGATGATGGATATTGAAAATCCGGTTGGATTGGACCATTTATTAGGCTTGTTTTCGGAATCAGTAAAATATATAACAAACGGGATTCGTCCAATCATGCCACCACCGAAAAGTGAGCTGAGGATTTGAAAATCGAGGACAAAAATGTGAAAAGGCTTGGGGCCGATTTTCTGCTCCTTGTCGCCACCTTTTTCTGGGGAATCACTTTTGTTGTTATAAAAGATGCAATTGACAAAGTCGGCGTATTCTTTTTTCTCACCCAACGATTTGCATTTGCCTTCATGGTTCTCCTGCCCATTTGCCTGGCTATGCGACCCTCACTTACCCTTAAGTGCCTGAAGCACGGTCTTATCCTTGGCACCCTCCTCTTTGGGGCCTACACTTTTCAGACACTGGCCCTGGTTTATACAACGGCATCCAATACCGCATTTCTGACCGGAGTCAATGTCATCATGGTCCCTTTGTTCGGTGCCATCATATTTCAGCATGCAATTTCACGAAACATGTATGCAGGAGTGATCCTTGCAGGTATAGGAATCTATCTTCTTTCCACCAACGGAACCTGTCATTTCAATGGGGGGGACCTGCTTGGAATTTTGTGTGCTGTCTGTGTCGCGCTTCATATTATATTGACAGGCAGGTATTCACTCAAAAATGACATATACTGGCTGACAACCATCCAATTCGCTGTGATCACCGTCGCCAGTGGTGTCATAGCAACATTGGGTGGCGCGAACATCCTTGAATGGCACGAAGAAATCATGTGGCCACTCATAATTTGTGTTCTGTTTGCCTCGATCTTCGCATTTCTGATTCAGACATCAATGCAGCGCTTTGCAAGCCCTACGCATACGGCATTGATTTTTTGTATGGAACCGGTATTTGGCGCCCTTTGTGCCTATTGGGTGATAGGTGAAAAATTCGGAAGCATGGGGCTTGTTGGTGCTGGATTTATCCTTTCAGGAATGATCTTGTCAGAGATGCCGCCAAATCCACAATTGAAGGCATTTGTAAGACGAAATAAACTGAAAAACCTCATTGGATCAAATAGATAAGTGTTGTTACCGAATAATACGAAGTAAAGACTGAGGTCCAGAAGGTGAGCAACAGGCGAGAACCTTCTTCGGGATTCTTCTCCGCGATAGCACGGCATAGTCTTTGATCTCTAAGCGCAGAGGAGCACAATCTTCGACGGTCCCAGAGGAACAGGTTTTAAAATGAACAATTAAAGGCACAATTATCTCATGTAATGGAGGGATACATTATGTTCAATTTCGCATTTTCAGAAAAGAGAAAACTCATCAAAGACATGGCCGCAAAGTTTGCCCAGAAGGAGATCCTCCCGGTCCGGGACCAGTTTGAGGCAGACTATGAGAAAGGGAAACTGGTTGACCGAATCCTTTTGGAAGCGGCCAAAATTGGCCTTCTTGGTTTCCCCATCCAGGAAAAATACGGCGGGTCCAACGGGAACAACATAGATACCATGGTAATCCTGGAGGAGCTGGCCGCGGTTGATGGCGGCATGGCAACCGTTATTGGGGATACCTGGTTTGCAATGACGCCGATCATCATTGGGGCCAATTCGGAGCAGCGGGAGCGATTCCTCAGGCCCCTTGCATCGCGCAATGAAGCCAATGTGGGGGGCATATGCATGACAGAACCGCCGTCTGGTGCGGATATTGAGGACCCCCGCATGGAACTTCGCACCTGCCATACCATCGTCACGGAAGCTGGTGATGATCTGATCATAAACGGCACAAAGATATGGCCCAGCAATGCAGGAATCGCGTATCTCTATGTGGTTGTCTGTACGATTGATCCCGGCTTGGGCGAAGAGGGCTCCTGCCTTGTCGTGGTGGAAAAGGACCGGGACGGCCTTTCCTTTGGTAAGCCCGAGCCCAAGATGGGGATGCATGCCGACAGGAATTCCGAGGTGATCTTCGATAATGTCTGCGTGCCGCAGGAGAATCTCCTGGGGAAAATCGGGGATGGGGCTAAAATATTGAAAACAACTTTGACATACAACCGGCTTGGCGGGGGAATGATCTCTGTGGGCATTGCCCGGGGAGCCTTTGAATACGCCCTCGGCTATTGCAAAAAACGCGTCGTGGGAGGGAAACCCTTGATCGAGCATAGCCTGATTTCAGCCATGTTTGCCGATATGGCCACCGGCATAGACGCGGCACGCCTCCTAGTCTACCGCTCTGCCTGGTCCAATACCCAGCATCATCCGCAGAGAGAGCGCTTTTCAAATATGGCCAAAGTCTTTGCCACCAACATGGCCATGGAGGTGACGACCCAATGTGTGCAGGTTATGGGCTCCTATGGCTACTCTAAAGAGTATCCGGTCGAAAAATATATGCGGGACGCCAAGATCGTTCAAATCTTTCTTGGTCCCAATGAACTGCTTTCCCAGCTCATTGGCGCCAGTTTGTGACATGAGGCTCTCTCATTTGAATTTGCCGCAGAGATAGGGCAAGAATCAGCGATATGTAACTGGCTCGAAGGAGTGACATGCGTTTGCGAAATCAAGTGAGACTTGCAAAGGCCTCTTTTCTCCCTGTGTATTTCTTCCGCATCTCGGGTTTCATAAGCTTCCCCGTAGGGTTCCGCATCACCTTGTCGAAAATCACCTTTCTCGGGACTTTGTAAAGTGGAAGTTTTGACCTGGCGAACGTCATGAACTCTTCTTCTGTCATGGGTTCACCTTCCTTGAGCTGGATAATAGCAAGCACTATCTCCACCAGCCTGTCGTCAGGATAGCCTATGCAGGCCACATCATCAATCTTGGGGTGGTCCATGATGGCATCTTCAATTTCCACGGGGAAAATATTCTCGCCACCGCAGGTGATCATGTCCTTTTTGCGGTCTACAACGTAAAAAAATCCTTCTTCGTCGGTTCTTGCCAGATCACCGGTGTAAAGCCATCCATCCTTCAGCACATCAGAGGTCAGCTCCTGGTTATTGAAATATCCCTTCATCATACGGTTAGTGTTGATAATCAGTTCGCCCACCCCTCCTGGGCCTACCTCTTTACCCTCGATGTCAACCACCTTTGCATCAACGCCAAAATTGGGTTTGCCTATGGAACCCGGTTTTCTGAGTATGTCTTCAGGAAGGAGATCGATGGTTGCACCTCCACCTCCCTCCGTAATCCCGTAGGTGTTGGAAACACCACACGGAAGGGTTTGCACAAGTTGTTTGATCACATCAAAAGGCACGGGCTGCGCACCTATCTCAAAGTACCGCCAACTGCTGAGGTCATAATCAGCCAGATCGATCTTGCCGCTTTTTATGTCATTCAGCAGAGCGACAGCATTGGGCACCACAAGAAATACGTCCGTACCTTTCTCTTCCGCCATAGTCTCAATGATCCACCGGGGTTCTTTGAATTCCTTGAGGATTGTTCCTGTAGCGCCCGTGGCATAAAAGGATGCCCAATAAAACATTGCCCCGCTGTGGTACAACGGGAGGAAGAAAACGTAATTGTCGTTCCTGTGAACATGTCGGCTCATGCCATTGGCTATGGCCGTATTGTTCAGAGAATAATGGGTGTGAATTACCGGTTTTGGCTTTCCAGTGGTGCCGGAGGTGAACATCATTGCCAGGTCATGCAGGTCATCCAGGTCTACAAGCGCTTCAGAGGTGTCGCCGTACGCGGCAAGCTTCTCATAACTGATCATATCTCCCGGCACATCCTGCCCCACACAGATGTAATGTTCGATACTTAAGAATTCCTTTTGAACAGGCTGGACAACGGGCAAGAACTCAGCACCCAGGATAAAGGCCTTTGGATCACATACCCCGGCAACATGGCGGAGATCGCTTTCAACAAACCTGAAATTGAGTGGCACTACTACGGCGCCAATCTTTATGATTGCGAAATAAGTGACAAGCCACTCAATGGAATTGAGCTGGAGATGCAAAACAAAATCCCCCTCCTTGATCCCGAGCTCCTTTGATAGATAATTGGCGGTCTTGTTTATTCGGTCATTGAACTGTTTCCAGGTGAGTGTTTTCCTCTTGTTTACGGAAGGGGTTCTCTCAATCAGGCATGTCTTGTCAGGCAAATGGCGGGCGTGAATCGTTGCGTACCGGGCAAAATTCATTTGATATCCCTCCTTATCAGCCTTTCCACAAGGACCTTGGCCAGATGCTTTCTGTAAAGGGGTGGGAATGACATGTTGTTTATGAGACGCATGTCATCATAGGCCCTTCCAGGTATTTTGTTCAATTCCTCAGGAGACGAGAAATCATATATAAAAGGCTTTGGCCCGGAAGAACCGACAACGACTCTTCCGTGGTGCTCATCATCAATGGAAAAGGCTGCGTTAGCGATAGGATAGTCTATGGACTTCCTCAGCCTGAATTTATCGTACCCACCTTTCTTTCTGGCAATGGGCAAGATAATTTCCTTCAAGAAGTCTGTGCCGGTCAATGAAAAAGGGGCGCTTCCATCACCCGAAAAGATGTCTTCCAGCGGCAATTCTCTTTCACCATCGCTGCTCATAATGCAAACAGATGCCCCAAGGGATATGAGAGCAGGAGCGAGGTCTCCGGAATAGACAGAGAGACATTTTTTTCCTCCCTTCGCAGCGTTACAGATTGCACCTCCTATTTTGAAACAGGATTGGAAGCCCTTTCTCCATCTTTCAGATTTGTTGTAATAGGTGCACCTTGTATCCTGAAGGATATTTCCCCCCACGGTGCCCCTCTGCTGGATATCTTCACTTGCCATTAAGGTTGCGGCTTCGTGCAGACTCGGATAGTTGTCTCTTATCAGTGCATTCTTCTTTATTTCATAAATAGTTGACAGGCAACCGACTCTCAGCACTCCGGCCTCATTTTTCACATAGCGCAAGTCCTCAGCCATTTCCTTGATATCTATGACAAGGTTCGGTCTCTTCAATCCCAATCTTAGCCTGGGTACCAGGGCAGTACCGCCTGCAAGCAACACTGCTTCTTCACCATAATCAGAAAGAAGGGAAATGGCATCCTTCAAGGTCCCAGGCCTTCTATATTCAAAATCCGGCAGCAAGCTCATAATCTGTCCCCTTTTTTCTTGGCTATGGCATTCCTTATTTTGTCACTTGTCATGGGCAGGGAAAATATCCTTTCCCCTACAGCGTTGCATATGGCATTCGCAATGGCCGAAATAGCCGCTGCCCTTGATGTCTCACCCACTTCCTTTGCGCCAAAAGGCCCATTTGGTTCATAACTGTCTGCGATAATGGAATCTATCTTTGGAATATCCTCCGCGGTTGGAACCAGGTAATCGAGGAGGTTGGAATTCATTACAACACCGTTATTGAATTCTATCCCCTCAAACAATACGTCCCCAAGGCCCATTACAGCCTGGCTCATGACCTGGCCCTCAACGGATTTGATATTAATGGGCGTGCCGCAATCATCAGCCACAACAAGTTGCAGGACCTCCACTTTGCCGGTCTCGGGGTCCACTTCCACTTCAGCCGTGGCTGCAGCAAGGCCGTACGCCTCCGTAAACCTGCCTCTCCCTGAAGAAAGTGATGCCGTCTTGTTATATTTCCCCTTCCAGAAGTAGACCTCAGGGACGCACTTGACAAATCCTCTTCCAATAATGGGATCTCCATCTGCCATCTGAATCCCGTATCTTGATATATCCGAAAAAGAGAGCCTTTTTGATCTGTCTGATCGAGAAAGTATCCATCCTTTCTCTAATTCGAGGTCTTTTTCAGGGACTTCCAGACCCAAAGTGGCGTACTTCACCATCCGGTTCTTCAGATCTGAGGCTGCCCGCCTTACAGCTTCGCCCGACACAAACATCCCGGCACTCAGCCAGTTACCGATATCATGGGGACTCACTTCTGAATCACCGGAGTTAACGATGACATAATCAATGGGACAATTGAGCACCTCTGCAACAATCTGGGCCATAACGGTATCGACACCTATTCCAAACTCTGTCTGTCCTGTATAGAGGATTACCCTTCCATCGTGGTTCAGCCTAATCATGGCACCGCTTGCAAAAGGAAAATTGTGTGCCCCTGAAAACATGGAAGCGGTCCCTATTCCCAGTCCCTTAAATGGTTTGCTTCCATATTTTTCTTTCCACCCGATCTTCTCAACAGCTGCCTCCAAGCATTGTGGGAGTGCGTAGCTCCTCAGCTTATCCCCATTTGGAAGGGAATCGCCTTTCCTCCTGAAGTTCTTCAGCCTCATCTCGCACTTGTCAATTCCCAGTTCATCGCAAATGATATCTAATTGGGATTCCACGGCAAACATCATCTGCTGAAGCCCATGGCCCCTCTTTGCGGTAGTAAAAAGTTTGTTGGTATATACGCCACAGCCTTCATGCTTGAGATTTGAGATATCATAGATCGGATTTCTGAAGACATGGGCCAGGTACAAAGCAGTCGGAGAGCTACGCCTGTACGCCCCCACATCATCAATTATTTTCACATGCTGGGCTGTGATCTTTCCATTTTTTTTCACCCCTGTCCTTAGATCAATAATCATCCTCCTTGCGGGAGGACACACCGAAAAAACTTCTTCCCTTGTAAGGGTCAGTTTGACAGGTCGCGATGTAATGCTCGAAAGAAACGCAGCGATAAACTCGTAGGCGAATAGACTTATCTTTCCCCCAAAGGCACCACCCACGTATGCCTTATGCACCCGAACCTTGCTCATGGGAATGTCAAGGAGTTTTGCCAGCCAAAATCTCTTGTGCTCATAGCCCATATGACTCAACCACACCTCGAGTTTTCCGGTGGGCTGGTAGTCCGCGACCGCTACATGAGGCTCCAAGGCCATATGCGCCGTGGAAGGTATCACAAATCTGTCTTCCCTTATGTAATCTGCCTCCTCAAATCCTTTCTGGATATCGCCATTCTCTATGTTCACCTTGTTTGAGATGTTATTGATAGTCTTATAGGGCCGCGATTTCGTGGAAGGAATTCCAAAATCCTCCCATGCTGTTGTTGTATTGGGCTCCATTATGTCATGCACAGCAGGAGCACCCTCCTTCATGGCCTCCTCAGGATCAAACACGGCAGGAAGCTCTTCATATTCTACTTTTATGAGATCCAAGGCCTTTGAAGCAATCTCCTCACTTGTTGCTGCAACAGCAGCAACCCCTTCTCCCACGAACCTTACCTTATCAATCGCAAGCGGAGTTTGATCAGCTGGATAAGCAGGTGTATCTATAAATGAAAATCTCCGGAAACCGATATCATCCCCGGTCACTACCGCCTTTACCCCCTCGAGTCTTCTCGCGTCTTGAACGTCTATATTCTTGACCTTGGCATGGGCGTATGGGCTTCCAAGTATTTTCGCGAAGAGCATGCCCGGGAGATGGAGATCAAAGGTATATCCGGCCTTCCCGGTTACAATCAATTCTCCGTCTGTCCTCTTGATGTCCTTCTTTATGTAGGCGAAATTATCCATTTTTGTTACCATCCTTCGCTCTTTTCAGATCCCTGCCTGCCGTCATGATTGCATCAACGACATTGTCATAACCCGTACATCTGCAGATATTCCCGGCAATAGCCCTTCTCGCATCTTCTTCTGTCGGCTCAGGGTTGTTATCGAGAAATGCCTTGGCAATCATAATCATGGCAGGTGTACAAAAGCCACACTGGAAGGCATGATGATCAATAAAGGCACGCTGAATAGGATGGAGCTTGCTCCCCTTTGCCAATCCCTCTATTGTCATGATTTCTTTTCCTTCTGCCTCAAAAGCCAGGACGATACACGACCTAACCGGTTTTCCATCCATCAATACGGTACAGGCACCGCACTCCCCTGAGTCGCATCCACCCTTAACGCCCGTCAAACCCAGATCTTCCCTCAGGACATCCAGGAGTATCCGATTGGGGCTCACAAAGAGTTCACGGTTTTCCCCGTTTACATTCAGCAAAAGCCTTTGTTTCATTTCACTTCCCCTTCCTCCAGGCGTTCATCCCCGATAAGGCCCTTCATGATGTGCTCCCTTACCACAGCCTCTGCTTCTTCCGGATCCCCTCTTTTCAGTGCGTCAATGATCTGAAGGTGACTGCTGACAGCATGCCCAATTTTGTATTTAAAATAGTAAGAGGTTACCTTGGGTCTGACATAGCGCTTTCTCAGATTTCCGATAACTTCAATCAATACCTTGTTGTTGCATTGTGAAACGAATAGCTCGTGGAATTGGTTGTGCGTATCGGTATATTCATAGACTGCATATTTCTTGACTTCCTGCTCCATTTTTTTCCCAAGGCGCTCCAGCTTCCTGAAATCCTTTTCCGTGAGACGGGGGGCGGCCAGACTCGCAGCAAGTCCTTCAAGTGTCGCCACAACAATGGTTGTGCTGTTCAGCTCCTCAAGACCGGTATCGCTTACATAGGCCCCCCTCCTTGGGATGCGAACAATAAGCCCTTCGCGTTCAAGCGTGCTGAAGGCCTCCCTGATAGGTGACCTGCTCGTCTTAAACATCTTCTGGAGGCGCGGTTCACTCAACTTTTCTCCCTCGCTCAGTCGCTCGCTAACAATGGCCTCCCTCAGATAATTTGTTATCTCCTCAGTAATCAATCGCGGACTGCTGAATTCTTTTTTTCCTTCAAACATACTGTCGACAATAAACAATTTATCAAATCATGTCAAACAGAATTCTGCCTTTGCTGGCTTGTGACTAGATGCAGGTATCCTCTCGTCCGGATGCGTGATCCAAAAAAACGGACCAGGCAGCAGTCTACAAATTGATCTATTTGACATTTCTGGGGCAAAAGGATTATATGCACGCTAGTTTGAAATCCTGAACAATGCATACCGTTGAGTGTCGTCTAGTATGGAGTCCTAATGACCTACCAGAGCGTTATCATAAAAGAATTTGGTTCTCCAGAAGTAATGGAAGTTATTGAGGAGCCAAAGCTTCCAGAGCCAAAGTCAGGAGAAATCCGGGTAAGAGTCCTTGTAACCAGTGCCTGCTTTACCGATGTGATGATACGAAAAGGCGTCTATCCGGACGTTAAGGAAAAACCGCCCTTTTCTCCGGGATATGACATGGTCGGCGTGGTGGATAAACTGGGTGAAGGCACGAGTAAATTCCGGCTTGGGGATCGTGTTTGTGACCTAACCATAATAGGCTCTTACTCAGAATACATATGCGTTTCCGAGAGCCATCTTGTCCCCGTGCCGGATTCTATTGACCCAGGTGAAGCCGTGAGTTTGGTGCTCACATACGTAACAGCATATCAGATGCTCCAGCGAGTAGCCAAAGTGGAAACGGGCCAAAGTATCTTGGTGCATGGGGCCGGTGGGGCCGTGGGAACTGCTTTATTGGAACTATCCAGATTGAAAAATCTGAATATTTTTGGCACTGCCTCCGCCGGAAAACATGAACCGCTCCAACAATATGGAGCCACACTGATTGACTACCGACACGAGGACTTCGTCGAAAAGCTGAAACAACTGGTACATGATGGAATCGATGTAGCCTTCGATGGTTTGGGCTGGCAAAGTTTCAAACGTTCACTAAAGACGATAAAGCCAGGTGGGATGCTCGTTGCCTATGGTTTTTCCAACGCTGTAAACAAAGGCAAAGCATCTGTTATCTGGGATTTCATTCGCTTCAAGGTCATGAGTTTGCTCCCGGGATCAAAAAGAAAGACCTTTTACTCGATTACCAAATTGAGAAAGCAGCATCCAGACTGGTTCTGTGACGACCTGAGTGAGTTGTTCGAGCTTCTTACGAAATCAAGAATAAAACCCTCTATCTGGAAACGCTTGCCACTTTCAGAAGCACGGCAGGCGCATGAACTAATAGAGCAATCCAAGCCTCAGGGGAAAATTATTTTAGAGGTTGGATGAATTTCACAATGCATGGTTCAATGCCTGAGCGTTCTAGAATTATTACCCAGATCCTTGAACCCAAGCCGCACCGAAAAGTAAAGAATGTATTACGCAACGACTCGATATGGCGACGAGTGAGATAACTCCCTAATACCAGTGCAATGCGAAACTCAAATCTGCCTTTGCCGACTTGTGATTGTGCAAAATATTCAAAACTTGATCTCGTCACCCATGAAGCATGAGCTTATGCAAATAGGCAATTTTCAAATGCAGACGATTTTTCTTGATATAGTTCGTTGCGCTTCCTTTATGACACTCCAAAGTTTTCTTGACAAAATGTAGCCAAGTGGCTACAATACATTTCATGATTGAAATTCGCAAGACGGAGATATTCGCTAAATGGCTTGATGGCTTGCGCGACATCCGTGCACGTGCCCGTATTTTAGTACGAATTGAGCGATTAGGCGCAGGGAATCCTGGGGATGTCAAACCCGTTGGCGGTGGTGTCTCAGAAATGCGGATCGATTATGGTCCAGGATATCGGGTGTATTATAAACAGCAAGGAGAGAAGGTAGTGATTCTGCTGGCTGGCGGCGATAAGCGCACCCAGTCCAAGGATACTAAAACCGCCTTGAGTCTCGCGCAGAATCTCTAGGAGGAATTATGGCAAAAACAATTACGACACGATACGATGTTGCCGAACACTTGCGTACTCCGGAGGAAATGGCTGCGTATTTTGAAGCGTGCCTAGAAGAAGCAAATGGTGACGCAGCTTTCATCGCCAAAGCTTTGGGCGATATCGCAAGAGCGAAAGGCATGTCACAGGTAGCACGAGATGCTGGTCTTTCGCGCGAGAGTCTTTATAAAGCACTTTCCGGAGAACGAAGCCCAAATTTCGATACAATCCTAAAAGTTGTTGCAGCATTAGGTTTGAAATTGCACGCGGAAGCAGTTCCTGAGGCAAGCTGAACAGCCCGATCATCTCGTAACGCTGACCGCGAACTATGTGCGGTTCTTGAGGATTTGTGGGGCCCTGTTCCAAATTCAGAATGTATTATTCAAAGGCTCAATATGGCCGATGAAAAAACTTGCCTATACCAGTGCTATCCTTTACCGACCGCCGTATTTGTAAGATGTATTATACCAATGCGGTGCTGCTTATTCTCATAGATACTGGCAGGCTATCGAACAGCACTTAAAAAAATAGATAACATTACAAAAGTGATGATATTCTGGTCTGTATAATTACTTGTTCCTGGCGGCTGCGCCGCCAGGAATCGCGGTGCCGGTCAGCACCGCGATTAGCAAGTGAAAAGATCGAAATATGGATGCTCTCAGGAATATAATTTGGACAATTATCGCCATGAGTTTAGTTTATGGAATTTTTGTGGTATTAATTCCTTTCGAAATTCTCTCGCAAAACATGCGTGTATTTGCTCTGGATTTTGGTTCATTTAGGTACTGTGGACTTGTCTTCATAATAGGAGCGGTTATAAACTTGAAATATTATTGGGATTTAGTATTTACTGGCAAGGGATCTCCTGATCCTCTCATACCGACCACAGCTTTAGTATCTAGAGGTATTTATCAATATACAAGAAATCCTGTTTACATCGGTTTCTCCATCATTTTACTAGGTGAAGCAGTTTTTTTACATCGTTTTTGCTACTGATCTATTCAATCCTTTGGCTTTTAGTGTTTATTTTCATTGTTGTGTTCATAGAAGAACCAAGCCTCAAAAGGAGATATGGCCAGTCAGTCATACGATGAGTATCTGGAATCAGTACCTCGATGGATTCCACGTCTCACAGCATTTTGGAAAAATCATATGAATATTTGATAACAAAAGTTTTAACCTGCGTTTTTCGCCGCTCCTGCGTCGCTCTGAAAAACGCAGGTTAAACAGACATTAGGCGTGGAGAGAAAAGATGACTACTCATGGAGAATTCAACTGGATTGAACTTCAAACGCACAATGCCAATGAGGCTATTGCTTTCTATCGAGAAACCATCGGATGGAATTTCCGTGCGGAAAAAATGCCAACAGG
>QMLZ01000071.1 GCA_003646995.1 Deltaproteobacteria bacterium
TCCTTATTTTATGGCTCAATCCAAAAGGCTAAGTGCTTACACCGTTAGGCCAAATAATGCCAAATGTCAAAATCCAAATGTGAAATGAATTAAGGAGACAGAAGACAGAAAACCCGAGACCTGGGATACTAAGAAGCAATAATGCTTGGCTCCTGGAATAGAGATTAGCAGCAACTCCCTTCTGACTTCTAACTCCTGATTACTGACTTCTGACTACTGACTCCTGGCTCCTTGCTTCCTTCGTAATAACTCGCACACGCCGTATCAGATTCCCACGCTGTCACCTTGTACACAGTAACAGGCTTGCTTGAAAGTTCTTCACTAACCCTTTTGTAAATATACCTTGCAATGTTTTCCGAAGATGGGTTGTCTTCTCGGAATGGCTCAAGCTCATTCAGAAACTGGTGGTCCAAGGTGTCAAGCGCCTTCTTGGTTGCTTCTTTCACCTCTTTAAAATCCACCAAAGTGCCGTCTTCGGCCAAATGCTCCCCCCTGACGTATACCTCCACTTTCCAGTTGTGGCCATGAAGCTTCTCACAAGAGCCTTTGAAGTTGCGAAGCTGGTGTGCACCCGCAAAATGGGAGATTATTTTCAGCTCATACATTGCTGTTATTCCTCTTCACCGGGTTCATAGGGTCTACCACACTCCGTACATTTTCCATTGACAATAATTCCAGTGCAGGTGCCATCGGGACAGAGAATGCGACTCTCAATGTCGAAAGCGTCATCTGGCTCTTCTGTATCAGGCCCCTCCCGATGAAGCAGGGTTCCACAGTACATGCAGAATTTGGCCTCTTCCGGATTCATCCTTCCACACTCCTCACATTCTGTCCCCGGGATTTCTTCCTTGCATATCGGGCATTTCATTTGCCTCGTCCCCCCCTTAAAAAAATAGGGCCACTGCTGTGGGCCCTTCACTTTTAGTTAAACCAAAAAAATTTGTCAATCTTGGTATACGGTCCTCTACCGCTCCCTGTCGGCCTACCCCGCAAACTGAGGCCGAGGATCCAAGCCTTAGCTCTTCTTGGATGTTACCACCTGAAAAGATGTGATCTGTTGTTTTACACGGGTACTCTTGCACTTTGGGCAGCGTATTTTCTTTTTCTCGAACTCGGAGATCGGCATCACCAATGTGAATTCCTTATTGCATTTTTGGCAAATGAATTCGTACGTCGGCATGGCTAACCTCCTAATATTTTAAATATAACCCCAATTATTAGAAAATCTTAAGTCCTTTCCCAACAATGTCAACAACTTTTTCTCCTTTCCCGCTCTCTGCCATCATTCTATTCCTTGCGTTTATATGCTTTACGAGCTAGGATCTAATAGTCTGACTTGTTTCCGAGATTTGTCTATGAATCGGCCTTCAGGAAAAAATTCACGCCCAACTTTTGCCCCAAAAAAGGTGAGTTGCTTTACCTGCCGGCATTTTTACATCACCCACCGCCCTCCCCATGCTTACGGCTGTAAGGCGATGGGCTTCAAATCCTCCCGGCTTCCCTCACACGTCGTGTTTTCCACTTCAGGCATCCCTTGCCAGGCTTATTCCAAAAAGAACAAGTCCCTTTAAAAGCAAGAGAATCGCAGGCTGGCCGCCGTTGCTACCCATGCCTAGTCCAATTTTGGTCCTGCTTTTTGCTTTTCTATTGCCATCCGGTATATTAGATAGTACTTGTTTATATTACTCACATATCTAACGGTTTCTTGGCCCAAAATTCGTAGCACTGCGATCTCCACATTTCTAAACCACCGATCTGGATTGAGTCCCATTTTTCGCGCCAGCTTCCTTGCTCTCCCTATATTTGCCGGACCAGCGTTATAAGCAGCAAGGGCAAACCTCACTCGATCCCTTGCCCTAATCTTCGGATCGCTAAAGTATTTATCCCTTAGAAAAGCTAGATACCTCACCGCAGCATGAATGTTGTTTTCCAGCCTTTCCACGTTTTTGATCCCAACGTGTTTGTCTCTGGCCGTTTCAGGGCGAACCTGCATTACCCCGATTGCCCCCGATGGATTCTTTTTACTCTGATCCAATCCCGACTCCTGGTACGCCATAGCCAAAAGCAGTACCCAGTCAAAACCGTACTGACTGCCGTATTTTTTGAGTAAGGTTATAAGTTTACTCAGCTTCTTGAAATCTCCCGATGACAAGGGATTCTTAATCCAAGGATTTTTCTTGTAATACCTGTTGAAGTAAATGTTGCCTAGGAGAGTCCCCTTCCTGTATCTCCTCAAAAAGATGTTCAGGGAATTTCTTAACTTCGGGTTTTCCTTCCTTACCATCCATGCTATTTGTCCGCCTTCTCGCAACTTGATGTTATGGTACACTTTTATGTTGGGAAAAATCTTCGCCCATATGCCCGCGATGTTGCTGTCAGCTACCGTGATAGGGACAGCCCCGCTGTTGACCATCTCCAAAATGTCTTCTGTCTCCAGGCTTTCATCTGCTAGTCTGATTCTAACGGGCCTCTTTCCCACTTTTCTGAGACCACGGTTCAAGGCCAAGAGACTTTCGTAGTAGCTGCTGCTTTTTCTTACAAACACTGTCTTACCGGAAAGTTCCTCCTTAGTGGACAGGGTGGGCACACCTTTGTGGGTCACGACAAGCTCATCAATCCCGGTCAAGTACGGCTGGGTGAACGACACAAGTCTCTTGCGCTTAGGGGTGATAGTCAGTCCGGCAGCTGAAATGTCGCCGTAGCCCTTGATCAAATCCTCTATCAGCTTGCCCCTGGTTACCGGGATGAAGTCCAAAACTATCCTGAGCTCTTTCTTGCCAATATTCCTATTGAGAAAATTTTCATACTCCTTGAGCAAGCTATACTCAAAGCCGAAAAACTTTCCTTCATAAATAAAAAAATTGGTCTTATTTAGGGTGGTCAGGACCCTGACATAGCGTCTCTTGATAAGACCGTCGAGGTCGTCTGTGTAACGCTCAGATAAGTGCGCACCCAAGGGAAGGGGGGTTTCAGTATTGATCCGACCTCGGGCGGGGCAGACCAAAAATAAAACAAGGACGAAACACACAATAGTTGCAAGCTCACGCCTCATGCCTCAATCCTACGTAAAGTTGTCACAGCACCTGTTTTCAAGGGTCATTCGTAGGTGGTCCACTCCTCCCTTCCCTGCCTCAAAAGCATTTCCATAGCCCTCCTCACTAGAGACCTTGGATCAATCACTCCTGCGTCCCTTGTCGATGCTATCCCGCTCTTGAGTTTCAGGTGGAATTCCCTACCGCCGACTACTATTGGGGTCTTGGACACATGGTTGGATAAGCGTTCCAACATGTTCCCCGACTTTCTCTTGTCGGTGGAAGGCAAAATAATAATATACCGCCCGTCCTCATATGTGCCGAGGACATCTGTTATCCTTATTAACTCCTTTAATCCGCCCACTACCTTGCTCACCGCTTTTTCCAGCGCACCCGCATCAGCAACGCTCCCATTGTCCAGCTGCACCTCAAACAATATTATGGAAAGAGTATTCTCATACCGGATAGCCCTTTGAAACTCTCTCATGAGTATCTCTTCAACTGCCCGCTTATTCAGTAGACCACTCGCTTCGTCCCTTGGAGAAGATAGTTTTACCTTCTCGTGTGCGACCACATTGGACAAACAGACAGACACCTTTACAGCCAGCCTCTTTAGGAGCGTAGTATCCATACCCGGAACATAACGGTCTGGAGAACTGTCCCCCAGGTTCAAGGTTCCTACCAGCTCCTCGTTGAGGGTAAGAGGAGTCAGCGCAAGGGATCGGATAAGGTATTTTTCATGATCAGGGAAAAGCTTGTAAAATGGGCTTAGATCCCGATTTACCAGGATAGGTTCTTTGGCAGTTCCGATCAGCCCGAGAAGGGTGTTTCGCGGGACTATGTTCAGTCTTTCTCTTACCACATCTGATTCAGAAAGGCTCGGGATCAAGGGCTTCAAATCGCCTTCGTCGATCAATGTTATCCATACGTAGGGGATGGTGAATTTTTCCCTGATTTCAGTAAGCAATCGCTCAAACAGCCCCTTAAAATCCAACACGGATAAAACTGTTACCTCTACCTCAAAAAATTTTCTCGCTATCTGTTCGTTGTGCTCAAGTCTCTGCATTATGGTATCAAGGTCGTCCATAATTACCTAAATCTCCCGTCTCACAGTCCCTATCGTGGATACTACTTGTCAGTATGTATTGGCAGTCGCGCCACGAACGTGGTTGTATTGCGGTCGGTTTCCACCTCAATCTTGCCGCCCAGCAGCCTCATGATCCTGTAGGTTATATATAATCCCCTTCCCTCATTGCCTTCTCCTTGAACCAGCCGCCTTTTATCCTCCTCCGGTATCCTTCCGGTGTTAGTGATCTCGGCGCAGGCCCATTCGCCATCTCGAAATGTCCGAATTGACAAGCTCCCTCCCCTCAACGGAATGGCCTTGGTGGCATTATTCAGAAGGTTGTCGAAGACCCTTTCCAGGTGTATAGGAAAACAGTAAACCTTCAGGTTCTCGGCAAACGGTCCTTCTTTGAGTACTACATTTTGCTTTAACTGCTCTTTAATAGCTTCCTTGTTAATCTCGAACCTCTTGAGCAGGACCTCCGTAATGTCCACTACTTGTTCCTTGCCCACAGCGTAGATACTCAAGGCCAGCTCCTGCATCCTGCTTGTCTCTTCAAACAAGATTTCTACGTACCTCTTAATTTGGTCCTTTTGCTCTTCGTAGGCATCTTGTTCCAGTATTTTTTTCAGTCTTCTTGCAAATCCTGCAGATGCTATGGCTGGATTCTTAAAATCGTGCAGGATATCGTCGAGCCTTTCCATTCGCTGGGCCTTCATCAACTCCTGGCCCAAAAACAGGAACAGTTCGATCTCGTCGTCCCTGTACCTTTGTCTTTGTTCAATGGCGTCAAAGGTCATAAAGTGTGTTATCTCGCCTTCAACATAAAGGGGGATGTAGAGAATTGAATTTATGTTATGTCGGTTGGCAAACTTTTTCATATGCTCTGAGATTATGTAACTCTTCTGTGGGTCCACTACGAGGATATAAGATGGTGAAACCACTTCGTAAGATCCGTCTCCTTCATACTCCCGAAGGCCCAAGATGATTTCAAAGGCAGGCTCGCTGCTCACGGGAAACTTTTTCCCTATCCCGTGGTATCCGCTTCCTTCAGGATACCCAGCCTCCAAGGTTACGTATTGGTAATCGCCTGTAACTGAGAAAAGGGCACAACTTTGAACATTCACCACGTCAGCCAGCTCAGGTATCACCTCGTTAAAAACCTCTTTCATCTTAATCCCGCCGCGCCTTCCCAGGCGACGAAAGATATGACGAACAATGGCATCCTTTTTCTCGTTGAGCCGATGCATCGAGATGATCTTCTTCCTGGCTATAACGTAACTAAGCCTTTTAGCCAGTAACTCCGCCACCTTGATCTCCAGCGGACTGAACTCTCTCCCCTTTTCAGGAAAATATATCTGGATAACACCCCTGGTGTCCCTCTCACTAGGGAAAAACCGCGGTATCTCCAGGGGTATGGCCATGAGAGAATGAATACCCCTCTTGTATACCACCCCCTTGTCTTCGTATCTTTTTTCGTCCAAGATGTCTGGCACCAGGCAAGTCCTTCTGGTCTTAACAACCTCTCCGGCAATGCTTCCATCTAAGGGTATGTAAGTTTCCCGGTATTCTTCGTGGGATGGGTAAGACCCATAGGACAACATTTGCTCGCTCTGGGGGTCGTAAATCCGGACTGAAGCTGAGCTGGCACCCAAAAACTCAACTATGTATTTCGTGGCCCTCGCAAGAATCTTCTGTTCGGGTAAGTCCGGATCGATATCTACGATTTCGTCTACTTGTCTTATGATTTGGTCCAAGAAAGTTGTGAGCAAATGGGTCTCAAGCCACTCCATTAAGGATTCCCAGAAGGCATCACTGCATGACGCCTCCTTGGTCCAAGGTTCCCTTTTTAAGGCCTCCACTAGTTTTCGTAGACTGGACCACATATGCCACCTTTTGCCTTCCTTAACAAATGGCGAATCTAAAGTCAAGAAAGGCAGTTAGACGCGCTGCCCCAGGGTTGGCATCACATTTGGGTTTGACCTGCCTGGCAAGATGTATTAGTGTTTTTTGAGTTTTATTGTACTATCTCACATCGGTCCTTCAATATTGTTACCCTAAACCTTTTTTCCAGCTTGCCTTTGCAGTCTCAGGAGGTACCTCATGATCCAAATGGTGGCAAAACTGCTTAGGGTTCTGAACTCCGAATCCGAGCCCGGTCAGATCTCACTAGCACTGTGCTTTGCCATGGTCATAGGATTTACCCCATTGTATACAATTCACAACTTACTGGTGATTCTTCTAGTGCTGATCCTTAGGGTCAATCTCTCAGCGTTTTTACTGAGTTGGGGATTTTTCTCCGGCCTGGCATATCTACTTGACCCTCTTTTCCACCAAATAGGCCTAGCTGTGCTTACCGCCTCTCCCCTAGAAGGCCTGTGGACATCCCTGTATAACATGACCATATTTCGCCTTGAAAATTTCAACAACACTATTGTCATGGGCAGCCTAGTTTTATCCATGCTATTGTTTGCCCCCCTTTATTGGGCCTTAAACCTTGCCATAAGAAAATACCGTGAAAACATCCTAACATGGGTCCAAAAGACTAGGGTCATGCAATTCATCAAAGGAAGCAGGCTGTACACCACGTATCAAGCCGTATCAGGATGGAGGGACTAGAGATGGCTAGATGGATCAGGTGGCAGGGATTAGGAGTATTTGGAGTTGTGGTGGCCCTGTTTTGCATATTTTGGTTTCTTTCTATAGATGGAATAGTTGAGAGCATGGTTGAGAAATACGGGACCAAGGCAGTGGGAGCTAAGGTTGAACTGGAAAGCGCAGACCTGTCTCTTTTCCCTGCAGGCCTTGAATTGCGGGGCTTAAAAGTGACCAATCCTGATCAGCCCATGAGAAACGTTGTTGAAATTGATTCCATAAGGCTTAGCTTTGATGCTCCCAACTTCTTTAGAAGAAAGCTGATCGTTGATCAAATGAACCTTGAGGGTGTCAAATTAAACACACCAAGAAGGACATCAGGGGCTCTACCAGAGGTCAGCAAAAAACACAAGGCAATAGGGACCGATGCCCGGGCCAAGAAAAGAACTAGCATCTGTCAGGGGAGGAAGCTTCCTTCCCTGGCCATGCCCGACATAAGCGAAATACTGAAAAAGGAAAAGCTCAACTCCGTAGAACTTGTAACATCGCTAAGGCTTCAAATTGACAATGAAAAGCAGACGTGGCAACAAAGGCTATCATCGCTCCCAGATCAAAAAACCTTCCAATCCTATAAGAATCAAATCGATCAACTCCGCAGAGGGGGAAGCGGAATAGCGGGAATGCTCACCTCTGGTGGAAAGGCGCTGGAGTTGAAGAAAAAGATAGAGGCCGACATTAGACGGATTAAGCAGGCCAAGGCAGAATTTCAAAAAGAAATGACGGCGTTGAAGCGAGGGATGGCACAAGCAAGAAAGGCACCCTTTGAAGACGCATCTAGACTGGCCAAAAAATACGGATTATCTAAAGAAGGGCTTTCCAATCTCAGCCACCTGCTTTTTGGTGCCAAAGTGTGCGGCTGGATGGAGAAGACAGTCAATTGGTACCATAGGATCCGGCCGATTCTTGAAAGGACGAAACAAAAGAAGAAAGGCAGGGAAATAGTCAAGCCGTTGAGGGGCAAGGGTTTGTATGTTAAGTTCAAGGAACACCATCCCATACCAGATTTTCTTATCAAGGAAGCAAAGACATCCATAATCACTGGTGCTGGCATCATTGGCGGCGTCATAAGAAATATAACGCCCGATCAGGATATCCTGGGCTTGCCACTCACTTTCAATTTTAGGGGTGAAAAACTTAAGGCAGTTAAGCTGTTAGAGGCCAGCGGGTCCCTGAATCACATAAAACCCCAAGCGCCAAAGGATGAGATCAAGCTTCTTGTAAAGGGTTTCCAGGCAAGAGGTATTGCTATTATGGACAGGGCCAAGACACCCATTCTCCTTGAAAAGGCGCTGGCCGATCTTAATCTTAAGGCGCTACTGAAAGGGCAGAAAATTAACGGCAACATGCTGGCAGCATTTCACTCGGCAAGCTTCTCTGTAAAGGCCGCTTCTGAAGCAAACCCCATAATGGATGCCATTTTCTCTGCACTAAGAAATGTTAGCGATTTCATTGTAAACGCCAAGGTGACAGGTACACTTACAGACTACAATATCCATGTCTCCTCGGATCTTGACGGAGTGCTCAAAAAGTCAGTGGGGAAGATTATAGCCAGGGAGACAGAGGAGCTGAGGCAAAAACTGACGAAAGCCATCATGGCCAGGGTGAACGGACCCCTGGGAGAGGCCGAAGATAGCCTTTTGCAACTCGGGGGTGTCGGAAATGAATTAGCTCAAAGGCTGAGCCTGGGAAGCAAGTTATTGGATAGCATAGGAAAAACAGGCGGGCAAAAAGGGTTTAAGTTACCTTTTTCATGAAGGGGGAACAGTGGCTTTCCACAATTGCAACTCCCCTGTGAGCTCGTAAGGATGCCCGCTTGAAGGAATCAGTATGGCTTGTCCCTTGTCAATCCTTATGTAGTCTTTTGAATCCCCTCCTCTTACCTTCCCCTTGCCGCGAAGGCACAACAGAATCTCTATAGGCCCGGCTTCTTTAGAAACATATCTACCGTGGACTTCGATACAGGATAATTGAAACTCTTGTGCAGGGGCAACGTATAGTTCTTCTCCGTTTTCTGTGGACACAGGTTTGATTACCACGGGCCTTTCTGGCCTAAAGTCCGTAATTCTAAGGAGTTCATCCACATCAACATGCTTTGTTGTCAAGCCTCCCCGGAGCACGTTATCAGAATTGGCCATGATTTCAAGCCCTGTACCCCTCAAATAGGCATGAAGTTGACCTGCGGGCAGGAAGATCGCCTGGCCCGGCCTTAGCTCCACCAGATTTAGTAATAACGGCGAAAAAATTCCGATGTCTCCTGGGTATTTCTTGGCCAACTGGCCTATCCAGTAAAATTCTCGCTTATCGTTGGAAAATTGGCAAGCCCGCTCCACCAACTCCGAAACAAGGTCTGACTTATGAGAGTCATCCATCCTCATGAGGGATGAAAATAACTTTTTCAGCCCCATCTCGTCAGGTTGCCTCTGCAACTCTTTAAGCAAACTTGCAAGCCCTGGAATGTTCAACCTGGCGAGCAAATAGATTGTATCTTCTGCCGGTCTAAAACCTTTGAGCGCCTCGAACTCTGTTAAAGCACAAAGCATTTCTGGCTTATGGTTATCATCGCGATAGTTTCGCACGGGTGAATCAAGAGGGATACCGATTCTATTTTCTCTTTCAAAACCTTCTTTGGCCTGTTCTTTGTTTGGATGGACCTGGATGGAAAGTGGCTCTTCAGCAGCAAGAATCTTGAACAGGAAAGGGAGTTGGTTCGCGAATTTTTCTGCTACGTCTTTACCAAGGATTGAAACGGGTGAAGACTTCACTACCTCAATGAGAGAAACCCACCTGTGTTGCACAAGGACCTCAGATGGGGCCTTGGGATGTGCGCCCATCCAAAGTTCGGCCATGGGTTTTCCCTCAGGATTCGGGATACCCAACAGCTCTGGAATGGCTGTCTTGGAACCCCAGGCGTAATACTGCACTGGATTGCGAAGTATGGAAATCCTGTCGAGCATTTGGGACGCCGTCCGTTGACCGTTAACGGTTCACCGTTTTCCCTTCTAATATTTCCTTTTTCCTTGGTCCTTTATCCTGTCCTCTGTTTACTGACTGCTGCCTCCTGGCACCTGACTTCTGACTACTAACTTCTGACTTCCTTGTTAATTTCAGATCACTTTAGCTCACTCACAACTCCAGATCACTCCTAACTCTAGCTCACTTCTTTAACAAATACTCCTCTATGGCCTCGCTCACCTGGTGTTCCTTTCCCCAGTAAAAATGGTCAGCACCCGCTACTATTTTCAGCTCCGCGTCGGGATTCCACTGCTCAAGCAGTTTTTTTGCCAATGAAGGAGGGGCAATATCATCATGGGAACCAGTTATTACGAGCCCAATTCGTGGCTCAGGCCCATTGAACGAAAATTCCAAAAACGCAGCCGGAGGCGAAACCATCACCACTTGAACTACCTGCTCATAGCGAGGTAGCCCCTTGGATATCACCCATGCTCCAAAGGAATATCCCGCAAGATGTATTTCCCTACATCCTTTCCCAATCAGAAAGTTGATTGCTGCAGATATGTCATCCTGTTCCCCGATACCGTCATCGTAGGAGCCATGACTCGTTCCGACTCCCCTAAAGTTAAACCGAAGAGTAGTGTAACCATTCCTGTGGTAAGCCCATCTTATGGCGTCCACGATGTTGTTGTGCATGTCACCGCCGTACAGCGGATGAGGATGGGTGATCACCACACCTCTGCTACTGTCGGCGTCACCCAAGAGGCCTTCTAATCTTAGGTCGCCGCACTGGAAATACAGGCGTTCCTCTTCCATGATGATCCCCTTCTAAGAATGGCGTGCAGACATGGGTTAAAGCCGGGGGGAATATAAGGCAAGATCAGGGTATTTGTCAACTTTTCACGCCTTTTCCATCTTCTGGAACAACTCTCTCATATCCTTCTTGAGGCCTTCAGGAACGCTTGACAGCTTATCCTCGGAAACCATGGCAAATTCGCCTTCGCTCCTAGTCAGAAGCCTATTTTCACCATCTAGCACATCACCTCTAACTTTCACCAGCTGTGAACCATCCTTGATAATACGCCCTCTGACAAACAAAGGCTCACCAACTGGGACTGGACGGACGTACTTGATTTGCATCTTCCTTGTAACAAAGAAGGCCCTTTTGAAATATATAAGGGTCCATGACATAACTTCATCCAATAGGGTGGAAATGATACCACCATGAGCCATGTTTTCCCACCCCTCGTACTCTCTGCTCAGGGTGATTTCGGAGCAGATCCAATCATCCAGCCTGTAAAAGTTAAGGTGTAGCCCTATGGGGTTTGCCGTACCACAAGCAAAACAGTAATGCCCTTGGGGCTTAGGGAGGGGAATTTTCGTGCGAAATTGTGGAGCAGTATCCCTATTCGATGATATGCCAGTCATGTATGTTCTCTCCCATAGAAGTTATTAGTTATGAGTGAGCTAGAAGTTAGCAAAGAAGTCACAATATTCCGCCCTTTTGGGCGGTGTCAAGGACAAAGGATCAAGGATAAAGGAAGACCTTTTACCTTTTTCCTTGGGCCTTTCGCCTTAGGCCCTACGCCTTGCACCTTCCTTTACACGCGATCGTAAACCAAGTCATCTCATGGTCCCACTCTTTCTCAACTCTCATGCCACACTTTTCTACCATTACTTTAAGCTTGCGATAGGGAGTTCGCATCAATCCTGAAAAAATGTACCAACGCTTGTTGATGAATTTTTGCTCTTTCAATAGCTCCGAAATCACATCATAGTCTAGATTTGCCACTATAAGGTCAGCGCCCACGCCTGAAAAATCATAGGCACTGCCTTCTATCACACGAACTATGTCTTCAACACCATTCAGCCGAACATTTTTTTCCGCAGTCTTGACACACAGCGGATTAATATCTACCGCCAAAACCTCTTTTGCACCCATGAGGGCCGAGGCAATGGCAAGAATCCCTGTACCGGTCCCGAGATCCAAGACATTGGTAATGTGCCTCGATCTCATGAGCCACCTTAAGGCCCGAAGACAATCCTGTGTGGTAGGATGCAGTCCATTGCCAAATACCACCCCTGGATCTAACAGTATCTCTTGTATCTCACTAGGCCCTTTCCACTTTCCCTCTCGATACCAGTAAGGTCTAATCAAAAATCCTGCAATCTTAATTGATTCTAACGACTCTCCTTGCCACTGGTCATAGTCAAACGCAAACTCCTCCAGCACTTCAAGACCA
>QMLZ01000072.1 GCA_003646995.1 Deltaproteobacteria bacterium
ATGCTGCCTATGTTATATTGCCTCTCAGATGGATTGAGGTGAAATCATTGGACGGAAGGAGGAGCAATAGGAATGGGTGTTAGAATGGAGACAGCAATCCAAGCGATCAAAAGCATGAGATATCTGATACGGCATTCGGGGCAAGGGACAAGATGTATGGCCGCATGAATTTGTTTCAATGGAAAAATATCAGGGATGCCCAGGTAAATCTGGAGGCCACACCACGAAAGGGTATTCCTATTAAGGCAGAGTATTATAAATTCTGGCTCGCTCAAAAAAGGGATGCAAGGAGTTAAACCACTTGAAACTATACCTCATATTTCTCTCAGCAGAGTTTAGAAACGGATATTTTGATAAGTCAAAATGGTTTGTTCTATAACGGAAAAAGAAACCATAGGAATACTCGATACCAATTCAATCCTCCTGCCTGGTGAGGAGTGCTTATAGCTCTCCATAACCTAAACCAAGCACACATCATCATGCCAAATGGCCATTTAGAACATAAAGATTTGATCTTAATGTGCCGAAATTAAATAAGATGATGCAATAAGCTGGTACTTAAGGGGTCACACTATAATGCAAGCTCCCGTTTCCAACCATACCAGCAAGGTAATAACGCCTGCTATACGCGCGCCTTTGCTGGACAGCCATCGTTTAGCGCGTATTTATAAGGGCAATCAAAAGGCTGCCATTGTAAGAACACTAACAATTGCCGTCCTATTGGTATTTGCCCTCACTGCCTTTTGGGTTGATATCTTCGAATTTAAGCATCTTGTGGGTATCATTCTTTGCGGATTGCTTCTAATTGGCCTCAATGTGCCCCGTTTGTGGCTAATAAAGAAATTGATTAGGACCAAGGACTCCTATTACACCCTCTCTCTTACTTTTAATATATTGGAAGTCGTCACCTTCACAGCCATAATGTATCTGCTTGGGGGCACGGATGCTTCGTTCCTGACCCTTCTTTATGCCGTACTTGTATGCTACGTAGGGGTCGTGGCACCCAAAAAGTTCTCTTTTCTGCTCGCTGGCATTTGCGCCCTGACCTTTCTTTCCATGATAGCACTTGAGACATTGGGAATCCTCCCCCATAAATGCATACTGGCAACTACGCCCCCCTTGCCACAGCACCAACTTATTATCAGTGTTGGTGTAATACTACTCCTTTTTCTGACAGCATACGTATCGGCCTTCACTGCTCAAAGGTTCAGATCTATCAAGGATAACCTCCAAGAGAAAAACACAGCACTCGAGATAACGATGAAAGAGATGGCTGCTGCCAAGCATGAATTGAGAAAGGCCCAAGACGAACTTGAAAAAAGGGTGCAGGAGAGAACCGCGCAGCTTAGCAAGCTTACTGACCATCTCCAGGCTGAAATCCTTATCCGAGAAAAGACCGAGAGAGAGTTGAGGCAGAGTGAGGAGAGCTATCGCAGGATATTTGAGAACTCAGTAGCAGGCTTTTTCCAGAGCACTCCAGATGGGAGATTCTTAAAAGTCAACCAAGCCTTTGCAAGAATACTTGGATACGACTCACCTGAGGATATAATTTCTAGCATTATTGATATTTCAACCCAATATTACGCAAACCCAGAGGACAGAAAGAGATATGAAGAGCAGCTTACACAAAAGGGTCATCTAGAGAATTTCGAAACCAGGGTTATTAGAAAGGACGGGTCCATTATTTGGGTGTCGAGCAGCACACGGGCATACTTTGATGACAGTGGTAAACCCATTCGCTATGATGGCGTCATCATTGATATCACTGAGCGAAAACAAGCAGAAGAAGAGAGGGAAAAACTTCAGGAACAACTCATACAGGCCCAAAAAATGGAGTCAGTAGGGAGGCTGGCAGGCGGAGTAGCCCACGATTTTAACAATATGTTGGGGGTAATTATGGGGCATACCGAGCTTATGCTCATGAAAGCCACGCCCGAGTCCCCCTTTTACAATGGATTGATGGAGATCCGAAATGCAGCTCAGCGATCTTCAGACCTGACCCGTCAGCTCCTCGCTTTTGCCCGCAAGCAGGCCATCCGCCCGAAGGTTCTGGACCTAAATGAAACCACCGAGGGTATGCTTAAAATGCTGAGGAGGCTCATAGGCGAGGAGATTACACTCGCCTGGAAGCCTCAGTCCCAACTTTGGCTGGTCAACATAGACCCCAGCCAGCTAGACCAGATATTGGCAAACTTGTGTGTGAATGCACGGGACGCCATTGGGAGCAGAGGAACCATCACCATTGAGACCAAAAACGTTACGTTGGATGAGAGATTCTGTCATGTCCACAAGGGCGCCAACCCGGGCGAATACGTCATGCTCGCTGTAAGTGATGACGGCTGTGGAATGCCAAAGGACATTATGGAAAAGATTTTCGATCCTTTTTTTTCCACAAAGGATCCTGGCAAGGGGACCGGCTTGGGGCTGTCCACTGTATATGGAATAGTGAAGCAAAACCACGGATACATAGCAGTGTACAGTGAACCAGGCCATGGAACGACCTTTAGGATCTACCTTCCCAGGCACACGGGAAAACGTAAGCCTCAACAACGCCTTAAGGAAGAACTTCCTAAGACAAGTAAGGGAGAAACAGTACTCGTCGCTGAGGATGAGCCGCTAGTCCTAAACACAATAAGAGACATATTGGACCAGTTGGGCTACAAGGTACTTTCTGCAATAGATCCAAATGAAGCCCTGGAACAGGCGCAACAGTATTCCGGAGAAATCCACCTATTAATTACCGACATTGTTATGCCTGGCATGGACGGTAAGGAGTTGGCAGGGCATATATCGTCACTACGGCCCAATACCAAGGTTTTATTCATGTCAGGTTACATTCAAGATACCATCGTGCAAAACGGGATAGTTGAAGAAGATGTACACTTTATCCAGAAACCGTTCACCCCTGCCAAACTTGCTATGATGGTGAGCAATATATTAAGAAGAGGACAGGATCATGGGCTCACCGAAGAATACCAAGCCGGAAACGCTTATTGTTGATGACAATCCTGTTAATCTGCGTCTCGCCGAACTTATTCTCCCATTCAATCCCTATCATCTTTATCATCTTTGTCACGGCAAATACCGACAATGAAACCCTCAAAAAGGCATTCACTGCAGGAGACAATGACTACGTTAAGAAACCTGTCAACAGGGAGAAACTACTTACCCGCACTGGCGCATGTCTCAGAGAACGGGCCCTTGTAAGCAGGCTAATTCAGCAGGAAAAACTTGCGGTAGTATTAGAAACAGCCCGGGCCGTGTGCCACGAAATGAATCAACTTTTGCAATTCCTCACGTGGGCTTCGAGCGAGCTATTGGAGGAGCTTCCTGAAGATAGCAATTTGAAAAAGCAGGCTTCTCAGATTAAAACCAATGTAGATAGGCTGCCAGAAATAGTGAGAAGGCTAGCTAACATAACCACATATCAAACTCTTCCGTACGTCAATGACCAGTCTATCATAGATCTCAGCAAAGCTTTCATCACCTAGTTGTTGATCATGATCAAACCCTGATTATTTATGAGATCGTACATCGCCCTTGTACGAGGGAAGTTTGGTAAAACCAGGGCAGCATGCCGAACAGGAAAGAAGCCATTACCAGTCTTAAAACTTGAAATTCTTAGCCTCCCTTAGTATGTTACGGGACAATAAAGCCCGTAAATACACATCAAAGATAAATCCATTATGCAAGACAAGCTCTCAAAACTCCTCGTAGAAAGAGACAACCTTGAGAGGATAATCGACAACCTTCTTGAAGGGATCATAGCCCACGACAGGGACCGCCGTATAGTCTACTTTAACAAAACAGCAGAGGAGATTACAGGCTATAGCCGGGAAGAGGTAGTGGGAAAAGACTGCCATGAGGTCTTCGATGGCCCATTTTGCGGTGGTCGTTGTTCTTTCAGACAAGGTCCCCCTGCCAATTGGGAAGACAAGGAATATCCTTTAACAATAGTAACTAAGACAGGAGAGCCCAGGCGTCTTGAAATGCGGATTAACGGCATGGAAGACAACGAGGGAAATTTCGTCGGAGTATTGGCCGCATTTAGAGATGTAACTGACATCACGGCCTTGAAGATCAAGGCAGGTGCTCTGAAAGAATTTAGGGGCATTATTGGAAGGGATCCCAAGATGCTGGAGATTTACCGTCAGATAAGGGACGTGGCGGCCAATGACTATCCAGTACACATAAGTGGAGAAACAGGCACGGGCAAAGAACTTGTAGCACAGGCCATCCACAAGGAAAGCAGGCGGGGAGGAGGTCCCTTTGTACCCATAAACTGTGGTGCGTTGCCTGAGGGAGTCTTGGAAAGCGAACTTTTCGGGCATGTTAAGGGTGCGTTTTCAGGGGCGATCAGGGACAAAAAGGGACGCTTTGAGCTGGCCGATGGAGGAACCTTGTTCCTTGACGAAGTGGCTGAACTGCCCAAGCACGTGCAGGTAAAGCTGTTGAGGGTATTGCAAGACGGCAAATTCGAGAGAGTTGGCGGAGAAAAAAGCATTAGTGCTGATGTCAGAATAATAAGTGCCACCAACCGGGATCTCAGGGAGGAAGTAAGATCTGGCCGTTTCAGGGAAGACCTCTATTACCGAATAAACGTAGTGCCTATCGAAATCCCGCCATTGAGAGAAAGAAAGGGGGACATTCCCATACTAGTTGAGCACTTTACACGCGAAGCTGGCCGCTTAGGCCAGGAAATTTCGGATTTTGCAAAGGATGTAATCGCCATCTTTCTCTCCTATCCTTGGCCTGGCAATGTCCGAGAATTGCAAAGTGCTGTCAGATTCAGCCTCCTCCGGGCAAAAGGCAAAACAGTCAAGCCTGAGCATTTGCCCCTTGAATTGCAGGAATGGCTTCACCAAAAGTCAGGCAAGGGCGGGCGTCGGAAGCTTACCTTAGAAAGGGTGGAACAGGCGCTTAAGCAAACAGGGGGGAACAAAGCCAAGGCTGCCAGATTATTAGGTGTGGGCAGGGCCACCCTTTACCGTTTTCTCAGTGACTTTCCGGAGCTGTCTCGATTTACCCCTTAATTCCAACCCGGCTTGCAGCACATCTGTCCATTTTCTTCCTCCTTGAAGGATATATAATGTCTCACCGGTATCCGCCTATATGGATGTTCAAAGATCTATCAACCCCACGCACCTAATTAACAGCAAAGGCTTTTTTGAAACGGTTCAATGCCCGGGACACCCTGGCATGCTTCTTGAGTAGTTTTGAGAAAAGGGAGAATTTGTTTGAAAGTCATATCACAAATTAGGGTTCCCAATGAGGAGGACAAGTCAATGAGTAATACAAGATTCAAGAAAGTACATATTTATCAGTGTCCCTGTGGCTACAAGTATGATCCTGAAAAAGGTGATACCCAAGCTGGATGGGCCCCGGGCACTCCCTTTGAGGAGTTACCCGACCAGCTAACGTGCCCGAGGTGCCAAAGGGCGAAGTTACATTTCAGAGAAAAGAAATTTTCAATCCCAGCCTAGGTCCAAGGACGCAAGGAGGTGGATATGGCAACGCTTAAGGTGACTGTATTCAAACCTTATCCTTTCAAAAAAGGGCAGAAAATCCGGATTGAGGGCGGACCGCGTAATGGTGACTGGGAAGTAGTAGACGTGACCGAGCACAAGCTCACCCTTCGCTGCCCTGTCACCCATAGGGAACTTAAGTGTAATAAATTTTGCTACTTTGTTGAGGAAAGGGAAAACGAAGCGTGGCCGTCGCACTAGAAAGTGTCTCGTGAGACAGTTGTGTCTCGGCCAATCTTGAGACACTGTTATTTGTCCTCACGAGACACCCAATGTGCACGAGCTCTTTTCCCCATCCCGTGTGCCGGGGCTGGAAGCAGGTGAAAACTAGGCAGTAGGACTTTGCCATCTCAATCGGAGCAAAGGCAGACAATGTGTCTCATTTAAAAGATGGAACCAATGGGATCAAAAAGCCCGCCATCCCGTATCATATTTAAATAATTAACGTTTTTCTCGAGTCCACCCATGGCATACATCTTGATACTTCATAGAAGCAAATGCTGGCAGGAGACTAATATGAGGGAATGTGACCGGGTAATCATGCAGACCCTAGAGCTTGTTCAAGAAATGATTCAACTTGCTGATCATGGAGATGCTGTTAGAGAGGATGACGGATGCGGTATCCTCTATTCTGTGATCAGAGACTCAGCATATAAGATTGCCAAGCTGGCTGAAGCAGAAAAACAGGCCCACATCCGCAAGGGATGGTGGCAGGAATCTGAGTAGAAGGGGGGATGACAATGGAAAAGAAGGTATTGGATGCAATGAAAAAGGCTGGAAAGCCTGTACGGCCCGGCGACATTGCCAAAATATTGGGTGTGGACAGCAAGGAAGTTTCAAAGGCAATAAGCGAGTTGAAAAAGAAAGGCAAGGTCATGTCTCCGAAACGCTGTTACTACTCTCCAAGTGAATAGGATCAGATCTTGTACCCGACAAAATCCAAGAAAGGAGAACTACAATGGGTAAGACCGAGCAGAATTTGAAAGATGCATTTGCAGGAGAATCTCAGGCCAACAGGAAGTACTTGGCATTTGCAAAACAGGCCGAAAGGGAGGGTTATCCTCAAGTAGCAAAGCTGTTTAGAGCCGCAGCGGAAGCTGAAACGGTTCACGCCCACGCACACTTGAGAGTCCTTGGAGGCATCAAAAGCACCAAGGAAAATTTGCAGGAGGCGATCTCTGGGGAAACCTATGAATTCAAGGAGATGTACCCGGCAATGATTCAGGCGGCTAGGGATGAAGGAGAAAAGGCGGCTGAAAGAAGCTTTACATATGCAAACGCGGTAGAAAAGATCCACGCCGAACTTTACCAGAAGGCTTTGGATAATTTGGATAATCTGTCAGAAGTTGACGCATATTATGTCTGTTCAGTTTGTGGTTATACATGCGAGTTCGAACCGCCTGAAACCTGCCCCGTATGTGGCGCAAAATCCAAGGCGTTTATAAGGGTGGAATGAGGAATTTCAGCTGGTAATTTGAAAGCGTCAAACCAATAAGTGAGGAGGAAAAAATGGGAAAAGCTTTGATTATTTACGACAGCAGAACAGGTAAAACTGAGCAAATGGCCCAATACATTGCCGAGGGCATCAGGTTTAGCGGCAATGAAGTGGAAGTGAAAAAGGTACAAGAAATAAAGAACGAAAAGGAGCTTGAAGGTTACGATGCCTATGTGTTCGGCTCTCCCACCTACCACCGGGATATGATTGGCACAATGAAAACTTTTCTCTTCCTGGCTGAAAAAGCTAACCTGGAAGGAAAGCTGGGCGGAGCTTTCGGATCTTATACACACAGCGGTGACGCGCCCAAGATAATCCTGGATACCTTGGAGTTCGTGTTCAAGATGAAGATATCCAGACTTGGATCATTGAGACTGAAGGAAAACACCATTGGCACCCCCGACGGCATAAAGGCATGCCAAGACTATGGGAGGTCCATTGGTGAGGCATTGAATCAGTAGCTCTACGAAAGGTAAAATGATGGAAAGATATGTTTGCGGCATATGTGGCTACGTCTATGACCCCGAAGCAGGGGATCCAACAACGGGCATTGAAACAGGAACACCTTTTAACGAACTACCATATACTTGGGTTTGTCCAATCTGCGGGGCCTCCAAGGACATGTTTGCCCCGGACCGTGATGAGATGGCACGGTTTTCTATGTAAGGAGATTTGACCATGGCAAAACCAGAGGAAATGTGGCAATGCCAAACAACAAATTGCGGCTATATTTACAACCCTGACAAAGGAGACAGAAAGGGTAAAATCCCGAAGGGAACTAGATTTGAAGATTTGCCAGATGACTGGAAATGTCCAGTGTGTGGCGCTTCAAAGAAAAACTTCAGACCACTGGCAGGGCCAGGCTCTGTTGTAGCTGAGGCCAAATGAAGGTTAGGAGGTGAAACAATGGCAGAATTGAAAGGATCTCAAACAGAAAAAAACCTTTTGACAGCTTTTGCTGGGGAATCTCAAGCCCGCAACCGCTACACCTACTTTGCGAGCCAGGCAAAAAAGGAAGGCTACGAACAGATTGCCTTCATTTTCGAGGAGACGGCCAACCAGGAAAAAGAACATGCTAAGAGGCTGTTCAAATTCCTCGAGGGCGGGGAGGTGGAGGTCTCGGCCAGTTTTCCTGCGGGTGTAATAGGATCAACCCTGGAAAACCTGAAGGCTGCTGCTGCAGGAGAAAATTATGAGCATACTGAGATGTATCCAAATTTTGCAAAGGTAGCTCGTGAGGAAGGGTTCGAGGCAATTGCCGCCGTGTTCGAGGCCATTGCGGTTGCGGAAAAGCAGCACGAAAAAAGGTACAAAGATTTGGCTTCAAACATAGAGGCGGGTCGAGTGTTCAAGAGAGATGAAGAGGTAGTGTGGAGATGCCGCAATTGCGGGTATCTGCACGTAGGCACAAAGGCCCCGGAGACTTGTCCTGCATGTGCCCATCCTCAGGCTTATTTCGAATTGCTTGGAGAAAACTATTAAGCAGGATTCATCTGGAGCTCGCATTGGTGATGAAATTGGAGAAGAACCTGATTATGAAGCTGCACTTGAAGCCTTTGGTTCTTCCCTGTAACTAATAATTCATAACAACGATGCTTAACAATTAAAAATCAAGGAGGAAGAAGATGACTGAAAGACTGCAAGTTTACAAGTGTGAGGTTTGTGGAAATATTGTTGAGGTATTACATTCTGGTAAGGGGGAACTTGTCTGTTGTAATCAGCCCATGAAACTTTTGGTGGAAAATACTGTTGACGCTGCCAAAGAGAAACATGTGCCGGTAGTAGAGAAGACATCGGAAGGATTCAAGGTAAAGGTGGGGGATGTGGCCCATCCAATGGAAGAGAAACATTACATTGAATGGATAGAACTGATAGTCGGCGATAAGGCTTACAGACAGTTCCTGAACCCTGGTGACGCACCGGAGGCAGTTTTCAATGTACAGGCAGACCAGGCTGCGGCCAGGGAATTTTGCAACCTTCATGGTTTATGGAAAGGATAATGGCCATGTTGAACGAGAAGATAGAAAAGGCCCTAAACCAGCAGTTGAATGCGGAGCTGTATTCCGCATACCTCTACTTGTCCATGGCGGCCTATTTTAGATCCATAAGCCTGGGCGGATTTGCCAACTGGATGGAAGTCCAATACCAAGAGGAAGTAGCCCACGCAATGAAGTTTTACAGTTACATAAATGAGAGGGGTGGTCGAGTGATCCTTCAGGCAATAGAGGCCCCTCCGACTGAATGGGATTCACCCCTCGCGGTTTTCCAAGCGGCTTATGCTCATGAACAGAAGGTCACAGGGATGATAAATGACTTAGTGGAACTTGCCATCCAAGAACGTGACCATGCAACCAATATTTTCTTGCAGTGGTTTGTCACTGAACAAGTGGAGGAAGAAGACAGCGCGAATGAGGTGGTGGAAAAACTCAAACTGATGAGTGATGCACGGGGAGGCCTGTTTATGCTTGACCGGGAACTGGGTCAGCGGACTTTCACTCCACCAACCCAACAAGATCAATAAATTTCAATGAAAGGAGCAAAAAAATGGGAGAATGGAAATGTAGTAACTGTGGATATACCCTCTCGGCGGACAAGCCCCCGGAGCAATGTCCATCATGTAAAGAAAAATGCGAGTTTATGGATGTGTCCTGTTACATCCCTGACTGCGGGGAGACAGGAAGTGACCCAAGGCTCAAGTAGTAGAGGAGGAGAAAAGCATGTCTGAGAAAAAATATAGGGTCAGGGCAGAATGCCCCCAATGCGCCTGCGGGGACGTAAGCTTCCTAGGCCCGGAAACCTTGAGAGAAAAATTCATTGGTAATGAAGACGAAATCGAGATCTTGTGCCCTCACTGTGGCACCAAGATCAAGGGCAAACTCGAAATCTTGGATGAGGCTGACTAGCAGAGGAGATATAAAATGAGCAAGGTGCTGGTAGTATACGCCACCAGAACAGGTGGCACAAAAAACATAGCCGAGCTGATAGCCGAGGGCATACGCTTTGAAGGAGCTGATGCAGAGGTGGTAAATGTGACCCAGATAAAGAAAGAGGCCGATCTTCAGGGGTATGATGGGTATGTGTTCGGCTCTGCCACCTACCACGGCGAAATGATGCAGCCTATGAAGACCATGCTTTTTCTTGCTGAAAAAGCTGGGCTAGAGGGAAAGGTCGGGGGGGCTTTTGGCGCCTTTGGCTGGAGCGGTGAGGCCCCCGGTAGGATATTTGAGACTATGAAAAATATCTTCAAGATGGATATGATAAGCGGTCCGTTAAGATTGAAATCCGCTTATTTAGAGGGCGGGACACAGATGGCCCAAGACTACGGAAAAGAAATCGCAAAAAAATTGGGCTAGTTGGATTTGCGGCAGGCCCCGCTCTTGACAAATCAAGGGTTTTCTCTGTACCTGTTGCTATGTTCTAACCATAGACAATTTAAAAGAAGAAAGGAGGAATTATGGCCAAATACGTTTGTTCGATTTGCGGTTATGTATATGATCCTGAGGCGGGAGACCCGGACAATGGGGTTTCTCCGGGCACGGCTTTCGAGGATCTTCCTGATGACTGGACTTGCCCGGTCTGTGGCGCTGACAAAGAAATGTTCGAAAAAGAGGAATAAAGGCTATGGGTGGGCATTTTGCTAATATTGCCCGCCCCTCATTTATCTCGTTATCCTTCCCCAGAAAAACTTTAGCTCTGAATATCCCTCCAAAAAATTCTTGACGTGGGCTTGGAACCCAATTAGTATTGAGAACAATTACTAATAAGAGGTTGCCCCAGTCCTTGAACAATAAACAAAGACATCGGATGACAAAGCAGCGGAGGATAATTCTTGAAGAGCTGCGGAAATACGGATCGCACCCAACGGCTGATGAGCTCTATGAAAAGGTTAGGAAACGCTTGCCGCGCATAAGCCTTGGCACAGTTTACAGGAACCTCGACCTGTTGGTTTCTGAAGGATTGATAGGGAGACTAAGGGGTGATTACCCTCAAATGCGGTTCGACCCAAGAACCGACGAACATTATCACATCACATGCTTAAATTGTGGAAAAATTGAAGACGCACCCATTGAGCCCCTTAATGATCCCATAAAGAACCTGGAAAATGTGGTTGGGCACCTGACAAAGTATGGAGTTTTCGGCCATAGGTTAGAATTTGTTGGATATTGTTCAGAGTGCTTGAAGCGGGAGCAACAAAACCCCGCAAAGGGTCAAGAACATGACGAGCCACAGAAGAAGGGGGTGGAACAATGACAACACCAATGCATTGCCCCGGCTTTGAGTCATTGAAAACATTGAAATCTTTTGTTTGCAAGTGCCCAAACTGCGGAAAGGAAAAGGAAATATTTTCAGACGAATTTGACCGTAAGCACATTTGTTCCGGATGTGGGCAGGAAATAGATTTTACCAAATGCGAGGTCGTGGCAGAGGCTGGGACATAAGGCATCAATGAAGCGCTTTGAGTATCGAATAACAAAACACCCCGCAGAGGAATTTGTTGAGCTGGTTTATTTCTGCTCCCTTGAGGGCGAGTGCCACCTGGAAAAAGTGGCAAGGCACCAGACAGAGGTACTGGAAAATATTTTAAATGAAATGGGTGCAGAGGGATGGGAAATGGTACAGTTGGCATTCGGAAAAGGGGGCTTGATAGGGTTTTGGAAAAGGGAAATATAAACAGGTGCGTAAACTTCCAAGAAGGGAGCCAAAATAAACCTAGAAGGAGGAGTAAACGGAATGGAAAAGGACGCAAAAAAGGCTGCTGAGAAAAAAGGATTGAATATCAGGGAAATCACGGCATGTGAAGCGACTGCCCAAATGCTTGAGCGAATGGAAAAGGATGGAGTTGAAAGTGTGTTTCATAGGGCCGC
>QMLZ01000073.1 GCA_003646995.1 Deltaproteobacteria bacterium
CGAGATGCGTACTTCGTCAATTCCCCCTTTTATGACATTAACACCCAGCCTTAGTTTCCCAGTTGATACTAAAATGGGCAAGTCTGTACACTCGCGCTCAATCTTAAGTTTTCCGTCATAAAAAAACTTAACGTCACTTCCATCGACAACCAAAGCAGCGTGGTGCCAATCTCTGAATATGCTGGTTGGAGACACAAGTATGCTAAGAAAATTGTCATTTTGTAAACTCATGTAGAAGCCTGCACTGTCCGGTGAGCCGAGCCAAATACCGTAATCAGGCTCAAATGGGTCTTCTCCTTTACCTAGTATTTCAATAACCCCATACTGCCAATCATAAACCAAGAACCATGCTTCCACCGTAAAAGAGCTCCCTACGTCAGCACCAATGCGCAGCTCATGGTGATCCATAGCCGTAACCACATCCTCTGCCGATTGGAAAATGAGAAATTGTCCCAGACCGGATGTTTCCGACTCGGAGATCGAAAACGGGGCGCTGACACCCCATATATCAGCGTTATCTACGGAAACAACCCTTATCTGATACCCAAATCCCGGAGGCAATGGATACGAGATCAGCCAATCATACGCGCCGTCGTTTTCAGCCTCATCATCTATCAAGTAAATTGGAAGGCCATCCTTAAAAAGTTCAATTCTTACTTTTCCTACCACTCCCTCTGTACTGACCCAACGGATCCCCACCGCATACCTGTGGCGTGCTACTTGCCCATACACTGGGGACTCTATAACTATCGCAGGACCGGGGATATAAGAGACCTTGTCCAAATAGGCAGAATACCGTGTCATAGAGTAGATCCACTTCAACTCGTGCTGTCCCTGGGGAACAGCCACCGCTTTGAAATTCCATTCCCTTGAAGGATACAATTGAGCCGTGAACTGTCCGTCAGTGTATAGTTTCAGGGAATTTTCTTGATCTGTTTTCTTCCAGTAAAATGTCAAGATGCCAGGTCCTTCAATACTTGTGCTGATCCACGTTTCACCATCAATAAATAAATTCCCGGACTTGGCCGCATCGCAGTCAAACAGGGCAAATTCCTTAGTCCCATACCACTCCGCGTCACCTCCTGTGCTCCAGGGCAAGGAGGTATTGTCAAGTACTTCAGCCAGTGGTATGGAATCCCTGCCGAGGTTATCTCCAAATTTTGATACGAAGGCATTATAATAGTTGTATCCGGGCGGAGGCCAACCCGCAAAAGCGCAGATACCAGTGGTTGGAAAGAGGCTGGAAAGGGTATAGCCGGTCAAGTAAAGATCATTGCTGTCTGAAATAGTAAGACTTCGCACGTAATCGAAACCATACCCTCCAAAGAAAGTAGACTCGAAAAGACTATCGAGATCTGGTGACAACTTGGCTATGAAGCCATCGGGAGGTGATACTATAGAGGAATAATTATACGTAGGGTCAAACGCCCCTTCTGTTACGGGAAAATCACTCGAATTGGTTCTTCCTGCTATATAAATATTGCCATCGTTATCCACAGCAACAGTCCTTGCGTAGTCGTCGTTGCTGCCACCAAGAAAAGTCGAATATTTTAGCTCCTCAAGAGAAAGATCAAGCTTCGCGACAAATCCCTCTAAATGCCCATTATGGTGCGTACTGAACGCGCCTGGAGTGGTGGGGAAACCATAGCCAGCCCTGCCAACCACATAAATGCCATCGTTGCCCAACTCTGCAGAGTAGGCGTAATCGTCGTTGTATCCGCCAAGAGCAGTAGAAGCGACCAATGATTTGAGTTCACTATCCAAGCAAGAGACAAAACAATCTGACGTTAGGCTAGAAAATGAAGTGTCGTAAGCACCCTGTGTGGCGGGGAAGTCACTGGATTTGGTCCTCCCTGCTACGTAAACATTCCCATTATCAGCAACAGTAACCACGTATGCCTCATCATCTCCGCTTCCACCTAAAAAGGTAGATGATTTCAATGTGCCAAGATCATTTCTTAGCCTTGCTACGAAGGTGTCGTCCTCTCCATTGAAAGAAGTGTCATAGGCTTGCGAGGTAGCAGGAAAATCCGATGATTCGGTTTGTCCTGCAACGTACACGTCTCCCGATGTCTTATCTAGGGCCAAGGTAATTGGGTAGGGCTTAGCAGCTTCGTTCCCACTACCACCCAGAAATGTCGAAGCCTTCAAGGCGCCAAGGTCATTTGAAAGTTTTGAGATAAAGCAGTCAGACGTACCCGGATTTCCATCAAATGTGGTGTCGAAGGCTCCCTCAGTTACGGGAAAGTTAGAGGACATTGTTTTTCCGCAGACAAAAACGGATCCATTATTGTCAATGCCCATAGAAAGGATGTCATCGTCAGAATCGCCTCCCAAGAAGGCTATTGCAAGTAGCTCGGTGAGATTTGAGTCAAATTTGCAAACAAAGCCATCTGATGAACCTGAATGCTCAGTATTATAACCTCCCGTTACCGTTGGAAAATCTAGCGAGGTGGTGGAACCTGCTACATACACATTGCCTGATTGGTCAAGGGCGATAGCATATGCAAAATCATTTCCACTGCCACCAAGATAGGTGGAAGCCAGAAGCGGGTCTATCACTAATTCTTTTGATTTATCGTAAGGTCCAACTTTAAATCCGTAGGTGAGAGAGGTACAGGAGATAAGATATGAAGCTGGCACAGGTATTTTTTCGCCATCAACTATTTGATATGCCTTTGGTTTTGTAAAAATAACTTCTCCAGCTTGTGTTTGAACCTTTAGGCCTCCTTTCTTTTCCATGGAAACAGAACTTACACCAGTGAGTTTTACAGCAATATTTGAAGGGTCTGCACCAGGTTTAACATAAAATAGTTTTTCAATATTTCTGTTACTAGCGCGTAGCTTCACCTCAATGCCAGGGTATACCTCCCCCAAAGTCACAAGTTCATAAGTTTCCAGTCCTGTTATCCAGCGAGAAGGATCATTACCTATGAAATAATTTACGTTGCTTTCGCTTTTCTTTTCCCCCTTCACATTCGTTACCTTACCTCCGACAAATCTTTCGCTAAAGGAGAAGACTTTTCGGCCTAGATCGTGGGTTCCTTTTGAAAGCTTATAAGCAACCTTCCCATCATTGGTCACAGATACGCTTCCACCAAAAGTCCTAGCGTAGAACTTAACTTTTTGGTCGTGCATCTGCCCCTTATTTTCGATGAAAGGAACCAAAACTGCTGTTATTCTTTTGATGGCCTCTTTTTGAGTGTTCTTAGTAGTATACTTGGTGGTCCCATAACAAACTGAAGGAAGGACGGAAAGAGAGGAAAGTAAACCTGTAAGCATAAAAAGTCGCAACGATTTTCTCAGCATTGGTAAACCTCCAATTTTCTGGGATCACTGTTCAAGGTTTGCCCGAGAAAAAATACAGTCATATGTTGAAGCTCGATAGCCAATTAATCTAACATACCAGGATCCCTAATTTTTCAGCTATCACCTCCTTCTTGAAGAAAGCTCTTGTCCTTTCCACGAAATGCGTCAGGCGTGCTACAGACAAATTGGTTTTAATTCATTTCAATTTGCCGTCTACGTACCTCGTGGTTCGTGTATCTTTGCCAATCTAAGCCTCTTGCAAACCACCTCTGGGTTTTAAATCTATAGTTTTATCGACACTCCAGACATCCTTGGTCCTCTGGGAAAAAGCGGAGATCCATCTCATTTACAAGCTCATCGAAGTCCAGGTCGCAACGGCATGGTGGAGCGCCGAGACAATCAAGAGGTTGAAAATCAGTTGCAAAAATACCAAGGTCCTCACCATCCACATCCCCGTCTGAACTCAGATCTGCCCAGCATGGGGGAATGCCTCCAGGATCTGTTGGATCAGATGGCGCTAAGAATATCCTTATGTTCGGCCTACCTCTATTAAGTCTGCAGTGCTGTCAATAGCAATATATCAGTAGCAGCTATATTGGCGCACTTCTGGCGATTCCTTGATTGATTAGATCTGAATCCCTAATCTGAATGCACTGGTCTTTTGGAAGTCTCCAACTCTTCATAGAAACCTAGTAGCGCGAAAATCTTGTTGCGCAAGAATGGTCGACACATGCTGCAAATTGACTAAGTACAACATAGCCCTCTCTCACAGGTTCAAAGAACGAATTCAATACGCCAAGACTTTGTTGTCCCTTACCATCTCAAGCCGACCTCGCAAGCCAGTACGCTCTTGAGTCCCATCAGCCCTCTTCCTAATCCTTTCTTGCCCCTGGCGTCAATTATTAGCAGTCAGGAATGGAAACAGTCTACATCAGTCTGTGTCATATACGTATATGTCATCTAAAGCGTTGGTTGTTGTCCCGTCGTTTGGATCTAACCCTAATGAAATAAACCGGAAGTTCGTGAAGGACATATCTTTCTTTGCAGTTTCCAGAGTTTGCTCTTTTCCATCGACGAAAATTGACCACGATCCACTAGATAAGTGGTAAACTCTCACTATATGGAAATTTTCATCCTGAGGAAAACCGCCTTTCGTTGTTTGGGCGAGTAATGTGTATTGCCCTTTTTCCATTTTAAATACTATTACCCTTCCCTGGTACGAACCCACTGCGACAAAGTATCCATTTGCGGATTTTCCCCCAAAAGGATTATCGTACACAGTAGTGTCTACCAATAGGCCTACGTTGATGGCGCCAACCCCATATTTATTCCTACTTCTGCTTCTAAATTCTATCATGAAGGAAGTCCCACTTATTTCCTGGTCTAGCTCCTTGTGGTGTCCCCCTAGTTGTGTACCATCACCTGCAGTGTAATAGCCTTCATAGACATATGCGGTATTTCCTTGCAAGCCATAGAAAAGGTCTTTAGCTGTCCACCCATTTAGACTATCTTCTAAAAACTCCTCTTGAAGCACGAGCACGGAGGCACATTGATTAAGATTTTGATCCGGGTCATAAATGGAAGGACAGTCGTCTACGTGGTCCGGCCACCCGTCCCTGTCCTCGTCCTCACCATAATACACGAAGTCAACTTCCATAGTATGATCGTCTGTTGCAACCGCACTATCTTTTTCTCGCCAAGTGTTAAAAATTATATGCTGAGGCAAAGAAGGTATGAACAGATCTGGGCGATCAGGACAGTAAGTCAATAACCTAACTTTTCTTCCGTCATGGATCATGAAGAATTCTATTGACACAGGTTCCCACCTAAACCCATAGATATAAAAATTGTCTGTCGCGTTGAAGCCAGGAATTGTATCGGACTTATCCTCTATTATGTCTTCCCAACCACCAAATTCGTACCGGTTTTTAGTTCTTTGAATGTGTCCTGTGGTTAGGTCTATTTTCCACCCAATTCGGTTTGGCTTCTCTCTATACAGATAATTAGTCTCAGAATCATAGTCCCTCCAAACCATTATTTGAACTTCGTTAGGACGCCCGCTATAAATCTCAAAGTCGATTTCATGGTTGTCAGTCATACCAATTTTTTCATACTCATCAAGCTTCTCATTTCTATAAGTAAAGAATGCTGATATGATATTACCTTTAGGCAGGTTCTTATGAGGCGCAGCTTTGAATTTTGCTAAAAAGGTCCCGTACTGGAAAAACTTTCTGGTATCGGCCTCAGATGCTCCGTCTGGCCCAACAGTTTCTCTGCCGCTTGGATATGTAAGTTTTAAATATGAATATTCAGTCTTAATCAGATCCAACGAAGTACCACATAAATTATTGTGCTTAAGATCATCACTTCTCATATAGAAGCTCTCGTCTTTGCAAATGTCCTCATCAAATTCATCAGCGAACTCATTTATGATGTCTTCTGTAGTAACAGTGTACTCACTGAAATGAGAGGTGAGTATAGTAATTGTATTGGAAAGATTATCTTGGCCGATTTTAGGAATAATGTGCCATTCATCGTCTGAGGCTTCCCTAGCAAGCACAAAAAGCTTTTCCTCCTCCACCCCTGTCCCGTCGATGATACCGTCATTATCCGTGTCTGGATAAGGCACGAACAATTCAATCTCCTTTGAAAAGGTCACTCCGTCCGGCCCCAGTTTTACAACTGGCGCTATAAGCAAGAAAGAGGACGAAGGGAACCCGTCACTGGATCCGTTTGAAACGGTAATGGGAACAGGCTGATCAACAGATTGCGGAGGTATCAACAACCTAGTTCCAACTATCTGACTTGTGGACTCTACGACTTCTATTGTCCCGCCATCTGATCCAATTTCTGTGGCAATTTCTGGAGGAAAGCAATTAGAACTGCCGAATTCCGCAGAAAAAAATTGCAAATCATTTGAGTCTACGTCCCCATCGTGCGCAAAATCGGCAGCAAGATCATAATGTGGATCGCCCGCTTTCGAATCAAAGGCTGAAGCAAATAAAGCAAGATCGGCTCCGTCAAAATCGTTGTCATCATAAAATGAGGCATGTGCGTTGCCGGCGGAAAGAAATACTACTAAAAGAATAAGCAATGGCTTTACGAAATTATTCATTAGCAGTCCACCTTGACAGGTTGGAAAACAGCGAGTCTTATCGAATAACCTAATTGTCTTTTAAGCCTCCTGCTCCACCCTCCCAAAATCCTCCATAAAGAATTTGAGGCCTACGATATCAACAACCCCATTTCCATCTAAATCACGATCACAAAAATTATCTTCAGAGCAATCGTGCCTATCCCATTATCTAACTTAGTCTTACGATGGCTGTGGCCTGCTCAACATCCTAAGGTTTAACAAAGACAATATATCCTTCTCCCCTAACTATTGGGAAATTGATACCGATGATGTTTTCGTTCTCATCAAACCCAGCGGCTTCATATGCGCCTTTTTGGGGTGAGAATCTTCGGATGCTGGTGACGGTGTCGCTTCCGTAATCTTCGAGTAGGTCGTAGGCGGTGTAGTTTTCAGGTGGGCAGGAAAATCCGACGAGGTTGAATCCTGGAACAAGTTCAGGTTCGGCGCATAGTATGGTATGAAATGTCACCGTCTTTTCTACCCTGGAATATACAACTAGCGCATCCCCGCCCTGCAAGATCACATCTTGAGGTGGTGTCTGCCCTGGCTTGAACACGACAAACTTGCCCGTGTCCTTATCCAGGTAAAGAATTTGATCTATCTCTGAGGGATCTCCTAAGCCAGATACCCATGAGCTCAAATAGGGTACGTACGCGACCTCCGCAGGGATGGCCACAAGGTTCATCCCTGGATAGAGAGTAATTGTCGTTTCGGCAGGAAAGGAATTTGGATCCAGCGGGTTGCTCATTACAGAGACCTCAGTTTCATTGTCGAAACCGTCTCCATCTGGATCTTCTTGTGAATCCAGAACGATAACTCCATCAGTACTGGCCTCATTGGTCACTATGTCTCCTGCAAAATTCCTGACCCTAACGGAAACGAAATATTTCTGATTAAGAGGAAGATTTAACCCGCCAAGAGTAACGTTGCCATTTGGCCCTATTTCTGCCTCAGTCCAGTCCAGCACATCGGTTTGGCCCGGGGAGGTGCCAATCGCCACCTCATACGTCAGGTCTCCATATTTCTCGTCATAGGTGGTCACAGTTATCTGCAAGGTGGTATTATCCAATGAGAAAAAACCTGTATCAGAGGCTTCCAGAGGCGGCAAGGTTGGCCCTTGAGAGGTTATGGAGAGCCGGTTGCCGATACTATCATAAGAATATACGATGTTAAACAGGCTTTCATCGGATTCCTTTACTTGTATAATCCGATCAAAGTCGTCCTTGGTACAATGAATAGAAAGACCCAAAACATTAGAAGTCCAAAATAATGTTACAGTAATGGCTGCTAATATTATATTAATCCGATCACCTTTCATCATAGACTCCCTGAGCTTTGAGAAAAAAGATTCCACTCACACCGCCTCCCTACTCTGCGGGCCGGCCTCATCTTTTCAGATATTAGTATTTCAAGGAAATCTGCAAGTTTTTTACCTATGGTACTACTCAGATTATCAAAATTGTGAGCAACCCTTTTCGTGCTTCGCGAGCTGTGGTTAATCAATGTTTGAATTGCTCTAACCACGATACCCAGGAGTAAATTTCAATCATGCTTTTCCCCGCATTCAATACTGTAGGGATAGGTGCAAAGTAGTCTACTCCCGAAAAATAAAACGAAGGCACCCTTAACAAATCCATAGAATTGGAAGTCCCTTTTAGTAAGCGCTCCCATCTCTCTAAGTGTCTTGGAGTACTTATTCCTGAAGCTCTTCGTGTAGATTTACTTATGGCTATGTATACAGAAGGATCTGCCCAAACGTTGCCCCCAGTTAACAAAAAGCTCTTCCCTAACGCTAAAGTGAGAGCAGGTGTCTCTTTAGCTATATTCCACGCAAGTTTGAGGGTCTCGGCACCAGACTTCTTCCATCCTTGACCGGCGATTCTCCAACCATATGCACCGGTGAAAAGAGAAGCAAAATAAACTGCTTTGTGGAGTGTTGTTTTGACCAATGGAACCAAGTGCCCTAAATTTGTCGGCTCATCCTTGTTCAATATCGTGTCTATTATAAGAAAACCAAGTGTGCTTCCCGCCGTGAAAGCTTGCATTCGACCGCCTAAAGGGGTTCCTATAGTGACATTGCCAAAATCCCTTAAAATTCTCTCCAAAGGTTCCACCCATCCTGTACATTGATACCACCAACTATCAACTCCACTGGTATCTTTACACAATCCCGTTATGTCAACAAATGTAATAGGGTTATTGGCTGCATATACGTACCTATGCAATGTCCTGGGATCCATGGGATCGCCAAACAATTGATCTCTGCTCAGAAATCGCCCGAGGTCGCTGTCGTAATATCGGGCTCTTACGTAATAGAAGCCGTAGCCCTCGTCCATCAGCCCGAAGCGCCCAACAAATGTGAACGGATTTTGGGTATTACCTGCACGATTTGCCAAGGCGCCAAAAGGATCGTAGGCATATTTGTCAGTGACTTGTCCTGCGCTATCAGTCAAAGCAATGGTGCTACCAATGGGATCATAATGATAATAATGAATACCTTGGCCATCCTCTCTGGCAATGAGCCCAAGGCCGTAAATATACTTCGTAGTGATGTTTCCAGTGGAGTCGGTTTCGGCCAGAACATTTGGCAATGCAGAGGACACATCCAAGACATACCTTGTGACGGTTCCGTCGTCTGTCCTTACTAGGCGGTTTTTGAGACCATCGTAATCATAGCTAACAACATGGCCACCTGTACTCCATTCCTGTAGCCGATTGTCAAAATTCCAGGTAAAGGTGTAGCTCTTTGGCCCGCTAGTCTTAGATGTCATGCTACCATTGGCATCAAAACTAAAAGTGCCATCTGACATAGAAACAAGCTGGTTTTGAGCGTCATATTGATAAGTTATTTGTCTGTTTTTAATGAAGGGCACAAGGGGCTCAACCTTGTCAATGACTGTCCTGTTTCCTGCTCGGTCCAGAGTAATGTCATAACTGCAAATCACATTATTATCTGGCATTTGATTGTTCAGAGCAATCAACCTGCGGGCATTATCATAAGTCATACTAGTTCTGCACCCGTTTGGAAGGGCTATCTGAATCACATTCCCTGTGCCGTTGTAATGGTAGGTTGTAACCCTGTCTGCCCAGTCTGTGACCGAGGACAGGCGATTCGCCTGGTCATATTCATATGTGACCGTGGTATTATCAGGATAGGTAATGCTTGTGCGATTTCCTTCCTGGTCGTAGGAGTATTTCACTATATTTCCAAATGGGTCAGTCACTTGCGTGAGGCGGTTCATGGAATCATATTGCCTCGTTGTGGTTCCCAGTGAGTCAGATATTGTGACCAGATTGCCGTTCGCATCGTAAGTAAAAGTCACAACCGAGTTATTCGGATAATGAATTTCTTTGAGCCTGTTGAGTTCGTCATATACGTAAGCAATCTCCTGTCCCTTGCCATCAGTTTTGAGGGCCAAATTTCCAACTCCGTCATACTGGTACTGGTATCCGTCAGCATCTCGAACTACTCGGTTCAGCTCGTCATACTCCCATGAAAAGCTGTTACCCAGAGCATTTGTAAACCCAGTTCTGTTACCAGCTTCATCATAGGTAAATTGAGTCTCACCACCTCCCGGTTCTATTACTTTGATAAGCCTGCCCAAAGCGTCGTACTGGTATTGGATTGCGTTTCCATTTGGGTCAGTCTTTTTGACAAGACGCCGCAGGGCATCATATTCATATGTCATCTCGTTACCAAGCGGGTCCCTGGTTTTTGTAAGCCTGTTCAAGGTATCATAGGAATACGTCCATACATGCCCTAACGCGTCTTGTTCCTGGATGAGATTACCTCTGGCGTCGTAAGTCCTGCGAATTGTGTTTCCGAGTGGATCGGTTATCTCAACAAGGCGCCCCAGTGCGTCATATTTATAAATGGTTGTGTTGCCGCGTTTATCAGTTTTTGATGTCCGGCGGTCCATAGCATCGTATGTGAAACTTGCGCTATAGCCCAAGGGGTCAGTAACTGATATCAGCCGGTCTTTCTGGTCATAATCAAATGACGTGGTGTTGCCTCTGCGGTCCGTAGTCGTCAGAAGATTGCCGTTTTCATCATAGGTGTTTGTTACGATGTACCCAAAAGGCTCAGGGTCCGTAATCTTGGTTAAGTGATCATTTTTGTCATATTCATAGGATGTAGTCCGGCCAAGAGGGTCGGTTATTGAGATCCTTCTGCCCACTGCATCATAGGCATAAGAGGTTTCAAAGCTGAGGGCGTCCTTTTTCTTTATCAGGTTACCTTCGGTGTCATAGGTAAATTCGGTTTGATTTCCTCTGACGTCAGTGATTCGTACTGGCTGGCCATACTGGTTTCTTTCTATGATGGTTTCATTGCCTAATGCGTCGATTATTCTTGTTAAATTTCCGTTTAAGTCATACTCAAATTTGGTTTTATTGCCTAAGGGATCAGTTTTTTCCAAAGGATTATTGTTTTGGTCGTAGGTTATTCTTGCTATATTGCCCAAGGCGTCAATTATTTGGATGGGATTACCCCGGTCATCATAGACAAAGATGGTGCTGTCCCCTCCCTCGTCAGTGATCTTTGTTCTGTTGTTATCGCTATCGTACTCAAAGGTTACCCTGTTTCGTAGTGGGTCAATCACCTCTGTCAGGCGATGCCTGTTATCATGTCTGTGAATGGTCCTGTTACCTTCGGGATCAACAATTATCGTTATGTGCTCCCGGTCGTCATATGAAAAGTGCGACACGTTGCCAAGGGCGTCACTCTGGGCAGTAACAACCCGCTTTTGCTCGTCATAGGTGTTGCTTACGAAGGTATGGCCTCGCGCATCCGTGGCAGATATCATCTGATGCTTTCCGTCGTAAGCATAGGTTGTTTCATAGCCCATTGGATCAGTTACAGAGACAAGATCTCCATTGGCGTCATATTCAAATGTTACTGTACGATTAAGCGGATCGAGCAATTGAATTATTCTGCCGCTTGCGTCATAGCTAAATTCCACAATTCTGCCCACCGGGTCTGTCACCCTCACAAGATTGCCATTTTCATATGCTAGAGATAAGGTGTTTCCGTTCCTATCAACAATGCTCGTGAGACGTCCCGATATATCAAAATTGAAACTCGTCAGTGTCTTATCGGTTAAGATGAAAGAGCCATCTGCTTCTTTGGACAGTATCTTATGGACCCCTGGCTGTGGGCTAAAGGTACCGTCCGTCTGTTCCACATAGTACTCCCCGTGGCCATCACCAAATTTGATGGTCACAATGTCCCCATTTTTGCTCAGCATAATGTTGTAATTGTGGGTCCATCCGTATCCGAGCGGCCCAGCGTAAGTGTCCTGCGAATTGTAAAACCTCTCAAAAGAAAAGCTGAGCCCACGGCCCTTGAAGGAAAGATCCTCAGCCTTAAGTGTGAAGTTACCGAGTGC
>QMLZ01000074.1 GCA_003646995.1 Deltaproteobacteria bacterium
AACGTACCTCATGTCCCGTGGATTAAACGAGGAAGAGGCCACTTCAACCATTGTGCGGGGTTTTCTGAGCGTGGATATGCCCGGCTTGCCCCCTGAGCTCAAGGTGGAGATTGACAAGGCAATAGAGGCCAGTGACAAGGATATGATGTGAGGATAGAGCTTACCTGAGTAAAGTAAGTAATCGCCATAGGTTATCGCCCGCAAAGAGATGTGCGAGGTGAAACATGGGATAGATGAGAATTGCGTTGAGTATTCCTGTACGGGCGTAATTGTCTAAGAGCACCACGGCAATTATGGCTATGGGGCCGTAACGGCCTATGGCCCTAAACCTTTCAGCTGCTCTTGGCGGCAGCAAGTTCTCGAGAATATGAGAACCATCTAAAGGAGGGATGGGAATAAGGTTAAACAATCCCAGACCTATGTTCATCAGTAGCAGGTAGGTGAGAACTTCCCTGTAAACCTGCCATGATAATAAGAAGTAGCGGGCGAACAGCCCTGCTACAAAAGCGGCAGAAAGGTTGGCCAAAGGCCCGCTTAGAGCCATTAAGATGATGCCTTGCCTGCGGTTTTGGAAATAGGCAGGATTAACGGGAACCGGTTTTGCCCAGCCGAAATTGAACAGAAAAAGACATATGGCACCTAAGGGATCAATGTGGGCCAGTGGGTTGTAAGAGAGACGGCCAGCGTTCTTGGCGGTGGGATCGCCCAGTGAATATGCAGCCTTGCCATGGGCATACTCATGGATGGTGATTGCAAAGAGGAGCACCGGGATTCGGACCAGCCACTGCTCGATGTGCCCTGGCATTGATTAAGACCTCAACGGGATGTACGGTATATACGTCAGCGATGGCCTTTTCCATCGCTCTCACTAGGTAAATGAACTTACTAGAAGCATGATTGTAGCAGTAATATTTGACAGCGGCAATTAAAAGATGAACCTCCCAAGGTAAGTTCGCCTTAAACCCGGATTGCCGTAACGCAGAAGAAAGGAGGTGAGCAGGATGGCCGTCAGACACCCTGATTTTGCAGGATCATGGTATCCTGGTAGGCAAGGAGAGTGCATTCGGGCAATAGAGGCCCTCATCCAGGAAGGATCACCCTGCCCAGGGGAAGGTACCCCTGTTGGTGGGATTGTTCCCCATGCAGGCTGGTTTTACTCGGGAAGACTGGCGTGTAATGTAATCCGGTGCCTTGCAAACGGCAGCGCCGCAGATACCTGTATTATATTTGGAAGGCATCTTCATTCGTCAAGCCCGAACTACATAATGACCGAGGGAGCATGGAATACGCCGTTGGGAGAACTTGAAATTGACTCAGAGGTGGCCGGACGGATTGCGTCTGAATTCGAATTTTCCGTCGAGACGGCATGGGAATACGAGCCTGATAATACCATTGAGGTGCAACTGCCTTTTATTAAATACTTTTTTGGCGACACCAAGATCGTACCTATGGGGCTTCCTCCCAGAAAAAGCTCCCTCCTGATCGCCAGGAGAGTCGCTGAAATCATCAGGGATTTAGGCAGAAAGGCAGTGATCATAGGCTCCACAGATCTCACCCATTATGGGTACAATTACGGATTTGTTCCCAAGGGTGTAGGACAAGCAGCCGTGCAGTGGGTGAGAACGGAGAATGACAGGCGCGTCATTGATCTCATGCTTAACATGGACGCCGATGGGGTCATAGAAGAAGCCCTCAAGAGCCAGAACGCCTGCTGTTCAGGAGCCGCTGCATCGGCCATTGAAGCCAGTGTAGTGCTGGGTGCGAAAAAAGCGTTTGAAGTGGATTACTATACGAGCTATGATATCAGGCCTGATTCCAGCTTCGTGGGGTATGTGGGAGTGCTGTTGCGGAGCTGATACGTAGTGATTCCCGTTGGAGTGTGAAAGATTGATTATTTCTAATCTTCTGGGTATTGTAAAAAAGACGAACAGCAAGTCGACAAAGCGCCACAGACAGGAAAAGAGCAAAGAGCTGTCCTCGTTCGGCCAAAACACCGGTGGCGCAGCGCAGGAGGCATCTGTACCGAGGGACCGTGACATGAAAAAGGAAAGGATAAAAATTGATTTTCTAATACATGACCTGAAAGTGCCCCTGGCCGTGATAGAGGCAGGGATAACTTCACTTCTGACACGCCAGGACAAGTACGGAAAGCTGACGGAAAAACAAGAAAAGGTTCTTCGTAGGGCGTTACGAAACACAAAGATAACACAGACGCTGGTAAATGACGCGTTGGAGCTCGGGAGATCCAGGGAAGGGGTAGCGCATGTCTCCACGTGCAGCATATCAGACCTAGTGAAGAACACTTTGTTAGAAGTCTTTGACCTAACCAATGACAGGCTGTCCGAGGAAGTGAGAACCTGTGCAGACTTAGCCGACTTGAAAAGGGTCCTCCAATCCCACGGGGTGGGCCTCAATGTGGAAGAAAGGCTTTGGGCACAGCGAGTGTGCCTGGACGAGCCCAAGGTAAAACAAATCCTTAGGAATCTCCTGAACAATGCCCTGAAGTACAGGCGTAGTAGCATTGAGGTTACAATCGGCCAAGAGGCTGACGCCTTGTTACTTTCAGTGAGCGATGATGGCGAGGGTATTCCCCAAGAATACCACCGACGTATTTTCGAATGTTACTTTCAAATGAACGGAGACGAATCTTGCCCTGTGAGAGGCCACGGGCTAGGGCTTGCCGGCGTGCTCGTCCTTGTTGAGGACATGGGCGGCAAGTTGACACTGGAAAGCGACCAAGGCTGCGGGGCGAAGTTCTCTGTCAGAATACCTCTTATCAAGACCTGCTGAGGGACGGGGGCCAAGTGCTAGGTCACATCAATGCCTCGAGATCTTTTCTTGAGACCCTGTATGTTTCCTCGAAGGCATCCCAGAGGTCTTTGTGTTTTTCCTTCCAGTCGGAGCCGAACTTTTTCTCAAAAAAGGGATTGAGTTTCTTGAACCAACCAAGAGGTGCCTTTTGGCCCTCTTGCACCGCCTTTAAAACGTCAGCCACATAAGAAGGAATCTCTGATATCTTGTCTTTGGGGAGATAGGCGTGCGCACCCCCTTTGACAGACTTGATAAGGTTTTCAGGGCTCAAGGCATGGGCAGTTAACATTACGGCCGGAATACCCCTCTTTCTCGTTTCCTCAAGTAGGTCGTAGCCCCGAACGCCCATAATGTCTAATATTGCAAGGTCATAGGTATTCTTGTTGAGAAACTTTATTGCTGTCTCATAATTGGGAGCCTTATCTATAAGGCACATATCAAGGAGTTCTTCCAGGGTTTCGAGTATATCTTCCTCATCGTCCACCACAAGGAGCCTTTTCCCTTCCAATATATCCAGTTCGCCCATGTGCGCATCCTCCTCATTTGCTTGTTTCCGCGATATTAACCCGATAGGGGGAGCTAGTCAACTATTCTTATTTTTTGGAAGATTGAGCATGGGAGGGAGTAAAACCTATTGACATGAGTGTGAGCATGCCTTACGGTTTCTTTGTGGCAAGGCAATAAAACCTTGAGGCATCAGAAACAAAGAATAATCGGGGGGAAAAATGGACTTCCTGGAAAAGGCTAAAATAAGACTTGAGCACTGGATTACCCATAACGACCATCATAAAGAAGAGTACGAGCTGTTTGCAGAACAACTCGAGCAGGCCGGCAAACAGGAAAGCGCCCGGCAGGTCAGGGAGATGATCCGGCTGACTGTTCAAAGCAACGACTGCTTGAGGCAGGCCCTAGAGGCACTTGAACAGTGATTGCCCGTAAATGCAGTGGAAAGGTGGTGTTTTAGATGTGTGAGGCCCATGCGTTTTTGTTGAAGGACGGAAAAGAGGAAAAAATCTTGGAAAACGTTGACCTGGTAGAGCTAGGCGATGGCGAGGTCAGGCTGGAAAATATCTTTGGTGAACAAAAGATATTGAAGGCCCGGTTCAAGCTCTATAGTAACACTGATCGGAAGATTCTGTTCGAACCAGTGGAGTAGTCCCTGTTACTGACAAGGAGTGGATACATGGAAAGGCTCATCGCAACGGCTGCCCAAATAATAATCGAGTCCAAGCTTACTCTGGCACTTACAGGTGCAGGTATATCAGTAGAATCGGGAATACCGGATTTCCGCGGGGCAGGGGGGCTGTGGTCAAAGTATGATCCAGCGGAATATGCAAGCATTGAGGCCTTCCGGGCAAACCCGGAAAAGGTCTGGCACATGTTACGGGAGATGGAGGAGATCGTGTCAGCCGCAAGGCCCAACAAGGCACATATTGGCCTTGGCGAACTGGAAAAATTAGGCTACTTGCATTACGTCATCACCCAAAACATAGACAATCTCCACCAGGAAGGCGGATCCAGAAACGTGATCGAGTACCATGGTAACTCCAGCACATTGTCCTGCCTGTGGTGCGGTAAGAAATATCAGGCCCATGAAAAAAAGGGGGAATTTCCACCTAAGTGTGAGTGCGGAAAAATTTTGAAACCAGACGTTGTTTTCTTTGGCGAGCCAATACCACCGGATGCGCTGACTCGTTCTTTCCAGCTCGCCTCGTCTGCAGAGGCCCTCTTGGTGATCGGAACTTCTGCACTTGTGTCTCCGGCAAATACTATTCCAAGCATAGCCAACCAGAATCATGCAAAGATTATCGAAATCAATTTGGAAAGGACCCATCTCACCGATTCCATAACTGATGTGTTTTTACAGGGGAGCGCTGGCGAGATCGTGGAGGCATTGGTGGAAGAAATAAAAAAGAAAGGAGGAGGTAACCACTTGATGTGATTTTATCTTCAGGCTATTTCGGTCTCAAGAAATCCTCTATGTGGATAACCTTATCATCCCTTTTTACTGAGGCCTTTCTGCTCTCCCATGATCCTTTGACCTTGGCCTTGCGGAGGCCATCGATCATCTTTTGAAGGTCAGGATTTTTTTCAACCAGCTCTTGGATCTGCCGGTTCAGTTCTTTCCAACTCAAATCCAATTCCGTTGTATCCAACTTGAATTGACAAAAGGAAGCGACGATATCACTCAAGGCCGCGATCAAACCATAATGTGTGGCGCCTTGAAGATAGTAAGGACAGTGACACCACAAACTTATACATTCGAAACCCATTTCTTGGCCTTTGGAGTGAAACACTGAATGTATGGCAGTGGGCCCTTGATATGTTATGGGAATCACATTCTTGCTCTCCAGGCGGGCAACCAACTCGGAGCTGGATGCTATCCCGGAGATTACCACATCAGAGTGAAGCACATTGTCATACATGCTGCCCAGGGTGATTATGGTGCTTGTATTGAGACGTTTGCAAAGGCTCAAAATACCATCCACAAACGTATACCATCTCAGATGGGGTTCACTGGCGCGCAAAAGTATGAGATCCCGCTCCGAATCCTTGATCTGCACCGAATATAGGGTGCCGCCCGGCGCCTCGATGGTCTTGAGATAGCCTCCTTCAATATCTACCCACGGACGCGATTCATCAAACCGGTAAAACAGGTCCCCGTTTACCCTGGCGAAGGGTTGAGCATCAAGGTTGCGGATCAAATAATTCACCATGGTCTTAGAGACATCCAGGGCATTGCCCCACCCCTCGAATCCCGCCACGAGCACGGGGGATCTCAGTTGAGGATAGCGGTCTATGTTTATTGCTTTCTCGTCCATATTTAAAATCTTGCATTCAGTCCGCGGAATGTCAAGCAAGACAAATTATTTCTGTTGACAAAGGCAAAAAAATCCTTAAAGTACAGGATCTTGAAAGTCGAATTGCCCAGTGAGTGCTGAGTATTCCAATTCTGGGGTTTTTTTGCATTGTCACTAAGAGTAGACAAGACCTCTCTCGAGCGGGCCTGCAAGGAAATAATCGAGACAATCCTTTTTTGCCTCCCTAATGCCTACAAGGGCACTGTTTACTCCATAGGCAGCCCCCCTGACATGGTAGCTACCAGGGTGACCTCAGGGATTATAGACCGGGAGAGGACAACCATTTCATGGGGTCTTCCGGAAAGGTCGGACTATAATCCGCCTGGTAAGCCTTGGTTGCAGTACCGGGATGAACCCGGACGCCCGTTGGAAGCAATGGCCTGGTGTGTAGAGAAACAAAAGAGCTGGACAGCGGAGGATCCGGACAGCGACACCAGAAGTGTAAGGGTTCAGCTGGGAGGAGGCTATGAGGACTCCCACCATATGGAGCCTGTCCTGGTTCGCAAACAAGATCTTTACTTGGATGGAGAGCCCGTACTTGAATACCCGAGGAATTACGACGGCGAGGTAATCTGGCAGGACACAGACTACATGGTGGTCGCTGTCATAAAGATCCATTTCCGGCTTGGGACCATAAAGATGGATAGCCCCGAGACCAGGCTGATCAAAAAGCTTTCCCGAACCTTGGGCACGGAGCTTCTCTCGTACCAGTTAAGGGAGGAATCTTTAAAGGCAATGAGGGAGCTTGCTCAAGACAAGGTTAATTCATGCAACATAATTTCTGATTCCCTTCGAAATACCATAAGCAAATCCGGTCTCATCTTTTCGCTGATAAAGCACGAAATGGGTTTTCTCAGGGATCAATGGGAAGAGATAATAAGGGAGCGTTGCAATATTAAGGATGCCAAAGAGGATTATATTGAGGAATTGGATAGGGCGCTTGATTCCACGGCAGGGGTCGATGATAGGCTCAGGAGTGAACTAAAAGAGGCGCACAAAAAATTTCTTGAATTTTCACTCACCCCGGAAAAGGCCGAGAACTGGATCAGGGCAAAGATAGAAAGTAAATGGAATACAATCCTCACCGGCAATAACGGCAGCAACGAATTAAGTGAAAAGGTGCGGAGGAGCCTGGATGGGCTTCGCAACACCCTTTATGTGGGAAAAGATTCCGCTCTTATCAAGTCATATGACAAGATGCCTGAGAAGCTTAAACAGGAATGGGTGGACTTGATATATAGAATGCCTGATCGGTTTGACCAGGTGTTCTTGGACAAAGTGATAGACATGTTAGGCAATCCCGCCCTCAAGCTTCCTCATCAAAACAAATCAAGAAAGAGCCTGATCCATCTGAGAGCCTTGGCAAAAATAATGGGCGAGCTGGAGGAGAATACCAATGTTGCGATTCGCCAGGTACTGAATGGGGGGTCCACTAATCACTTCCTCCGGCAGAGCAAGTAGGGGAGCCTCTTTCTCAATTTTTTGGTGAAATTTTCCTAGAATTGGTATAATTAGATCAACAATACCCAGGTGCTGGGTCCGAAAAAATAAACATGCTTATTTTTGAGGTGCGCCTGTAGCTCAGCAGGACAGAGCAGCGGACTTCTAATCCGCGGGTCGGGGGTTCGAATCCTCCCAGGCGCGCCATCTGCTACTCTTTAAAGTAACCTTTTGGCACCACCACGATTCCCCTTTCTGTCAGTGTAAATCGCTTTCTGTCATCATCCGGGTCGTAGCCGATTCGGGTACCGGACGGAATGAAATTCTCCTTGTCGATGATACACTTCTTGATCTTACAGTGCCTCCCAATGATTACCCCATCCATAATAACCGATTCCTCTACGGTGGACCAGCTCCCCACTATGACGTTGTAGGAGAGCACAGAATTTCTGACCACGCCGCTTATGATGCACCCGGCCGCTACGAGCGAGTCCAGCGCCTTTCCAACCCTTCCGCCTTCTTCTCTTTCGTTGTTGAAGACAAACTTTGCAGGCGGAGTTGCAGATTGATAGGTATGGATGGGCCACCTCCGCCCGTAAAGGTTAAAAAAAGGGTCTACACCAGTCAAATCCATGTTGGCATTCCAATAGGCATCCAGGGTGCCCACATCCCGCCAATAGGTAGAGTCGCGAGTCTTGTCAACTGTCTGCAAGGCACGCGCGCCGTCTTCCATGCTGATATATATCTGGTCTGCAATTTTGTTGAACCGTTTGTAAGGATAGGCATAAACCCTGTAGTCGTTGAGAATAGTGGGTATGATATCGCCTCCGAAGTCATCCCCCTTGTGGGTATTTAGAATTTCCAACAGCGATTCGGTCTTGAACAGGTATATACCCATAGAAGCCAGTACCTTGGAGGAGTCATCAAGGATTGTCTTGATGTCTTTTTTGGGCTTTTCCTGGAAGCCGAGGATACGGTTTTCGTGGTCCACAACGGCAATGCCGAAATGGTGGGCTTGCTCTACATCCACCTCCAGCGCGGATATGCTGACATCTGCATCTTTATCCTTGTGGTACTTTAGAAAAAGGCTGTAGTCCATCTTGTAGATATGATCCCCAGAAAGTATAAGGATGAATTTGGGCCTGGTGCGTTCAATGAGGTAGATATTTTGCCTAATTGAATCAGCAGTACCCCTGTACCAGTCTAGGCCGACCCGCTGCTGGGGCGGCACTATCTTGAGAAAATGGCCCAGTTTAGCACTGAATATATTCCATCCCGCTTCAAGATGCTCGGTTAGGGACTGGGACTTGTATTGGGGTAACACCACGATTCTGTAAAGCTGGGAATTGATGCAATTACTGAGGGTAAAATCTATTAGTCTGTAAATGCCACCGAATGGAACAGCGGGCTTGGAGCGGTCAGATGTCAAAGGCATCAACCTTGCTCCCCTGCCTCCTGCCATGATAAAGGCGAGAGTGTCTCTCATGATGGTCTTGCCTCCCTCAAATCATAGATGGCTTCCAAGTACTCCCTTGACCGTGCGGACTCAATCTTCAAGGGACTTTACTAAAGTAAGAAAAGACCGTTAGCAGCCATTTTGGAAGGACCAAGGTAAAGTACCCTTTAAAATATTATGTGAGCAAAACTACGCCGTCAAGCTGTCTTTTTGTTTTATTGCCAAGGGCATGAGGCTCTGCTATTCTCTGTTATCTCCGTAGGGACGAGCAGGACAGGAAGGTAGGCAAGTATGCGGACCAGGGATTTGAACGTGATGTTTCTCTCTTCTGAAGCCACGCCTTATGCCAAAACAGGCGGCCTTGGAGATGTGTCGGGGGCATTACCAAGGGAAATTAAAAAGCTTGGAGTGGACATTCGTCTGGTTCTGCCTTTTTATTGGTCCATTAACAATGAACATGTTCAAACTTCCCTCGTCTCGACTGTTGACGTCCCCATGGGGGCGTACCGGCTCAAAGCAAATATTCATGAAACGGTGGGCGAAGGCGGCCTAGCAGTGTATCTTATTGAGAGGGAGGATATGTATCAAAGGCCCAATCTATACGGTGGGGCATGTGGGGACTATTACGATAACTTTGAAAGATTTGCCTTTTTTTCCCTTGCGAGCCTGACGCTCTGTGAGAAATGGAACCAGGATACAAAGATCATACACTGCAATGACTGGCAGACAGGCCTTGTCCCAGCCCTTCTTCGGGGACTCTATTCAAGCCATCCGAAGCTATCCAAAATAAGATCCGTATTCACCATTCACAATATAGGATACCAGGGCATTTTTCCAAAGGAAAAACTCACCTTGACAGGGTTGAACGAAAAGGAGTTTTTTCATCCCGATGGGTTGGAGTACTGGGGTAAAATCAGCACCCTTAAGGCGGGCATGGTTTTTTCCAATGCCGTTACCACAGTAAGCCCCAGATATGCTGAGGAGATCCAATCTCAGGAGTATGGCATGGGTATGGAGGGCATTCTATCTGCTCACCGAAACAAACTCCACGGGATTTTAAACGGCGTAGATAACAAGTCATGGGACCCAAAGAAAGATAAGTACCTGCCTGCTACCTACGATGTTCACCAGAAGGAAGGCAAAAAGGTGTGCAAGGAGAGGTTATTGCAACAGGTTCGGTTGCACACAGAAGGTACCAAGATACCACTGGTCTGTATGGTATCAAGACTGGATAAACAAAAGGGTCTCGACCTCCTATTGGAAGTCATTGATGACCTTATGAAAGAAGAGGTTTGTGTTGTTATCTTGGCTTCTGGCGAAAAAGAGATAGAGGCAGAGCTCCGTAAAACTGCGTCTCGCTACCCACAGAAGATGGCCTTTATAAAAGGGTTTGATGAGGTTATGGCCCACAGGATAATCGCAGGGTCAGACATCCTAATAATGCCGTCACGTTATGAACCCTGTGGCCTGACCCAGATGTATGCATTGAGGTACGGCACCATTCCGGTGGTGAGAGCCACGGGAGGATTGGATGACACGGTGCAAGAGTTTGACCCCAGGAGCGGGAAGGGAAATGGGTTTAAATTTAGGCGCTATGAAGCATGCGAGTTTCTAGCGGCGCTCAAGCGCGCTCTTGCTTTTTATTCAGATCAGAGGCAATGGCAAAGGATCATAAGCAATGCAATGAAATGTGATTTTTCGTGGAGGCGATCCGCAGAGCAGTATATTGGTTTATACGAGTCCATTTTGGAATGAAATTAGAACATTGGTGTCCAAGAAAAGACAAGGTTGGCCTCTAGGGCTAGAAATATCAATTGGTTAGCCTCCCCTTATTGCTATTTTGAAATTTAGGTTGGTCATTTGTTTATTGTTGTCCGGGAAACGGGACATTCTCTTCGCTACGCTCCCTTCGCCATCCATGGCTTCGGTCACTGCGGATTTTGGCCCTTTCGCTGTCCTGCTCAAGGCCCAAAATACGCCGCTCCGAGAATATCCCGTTCCCCTCTTTGCTAAATTGGAGCCGTTTTTGGACAAGTATGAAATTAGAATTATGATGAGCGGGCTTTGTGAAACAAATGAATTCGAATTCGTTAACTGACAACAACCCCCTTCTCACCGAGGATGACCTTTACCTCTTCAATGAGGGAACCCATTTTCGTCTTTACAAGAGGCTAGGGGCTCACCCCATAGCTACAATTGAGGGGAGTGGAACCTATTTTGCTGTTTGGGCGCCCAACGCCGAAGCCGTCTCAGTGATGGGCGATTTCAATGATTGGTCCAAGGACTCCCATAACCTCAGCCCATCAGGGAGCTCTGGTATATGGCATGGATTTGTCCCTGGCGTCGATAAAGGTGTTAGATATAAGTACCATATCCGCTCCAGATATAATTCATACAGCGTGGACAAGGCCGATCCATTTGCCTTTTTCAACGAGGCCCCTCCCCGAACCGCTTCCATAGTTTGGGACCTAAGTTACCAGTGGCATGACGAGCAATGGATGCAGGAAAGGGGCTCGCGCAATTCCCTAGAATCGCCCATAGCCATTTACGAGGTGCATCTTGGCTCATGGATGCGTGTGCCAGAAGAAGGCAACAGGTATTTGACCTACCGCGAACTGGCCCACAGACTCGCCGAGTATGCAACCGACATGGGCTACACACATGTTGAGTTCCTTCCAGTGATGGAACACCCTTTCTATGGGTCCTGGGGCTATCAAACCACGGGATATTTTGCGCCAACAAGTCGCTTTGGTACCCCCCAGGATTTTATGTTCCTCATTGATACCCTTCACCAAAAGGGGATAGGGGTGATACTGGACTGGGTCCCCTCTCACTTTCCTAGAGACGAGCATGGCCTTGCTTATTTTGATGGAACCCACCTCTACGAACACGCTGACCCAAGGCAAGGCCTACATCCTGACTGGGATAGTTTTATATTCAACTATGGAAGGAATGAAGTGCGGAGCTTTCTTATAAGCAGCGCAATATTCTGGCTAGATGTGTACCACGTTGATGGTCTAAGGGTAGATGCGGTGGCATCAATGTTGTACCTGGACTATGGCCGAAAAGAAGGCGAGTGGATTCCCAATAAATTTGGTGGGAGAGAGAACTTAGACGCCATCGA
>QMLZ01000075.1 GCA_003646995.1 Deltaproteobacteria bacterium
AGAAGGGCCAACCCAGGGTATCTTGCGCTCCATCAAATAATCCTACACAGACAGACCGCATGCAGTGCCAACTCCTGCTGCCCAGGCAACAATACCAACACTCTCTTGCAGCTCCTTTACCCCCGCCTTGGTTTTGGCAGGATTATAGGCATCATCAAACATATGATATACGATCTTCCTGCCATGAATACCGCCTTCATCATTTATCATCTTAAAAAGCACCCCAGTCCCCCTTGCCACAGCCCCCCAGGGTGCAGCAGGACCTGTCTGAGGGCCCCACTGGCCAATGTGTATTTCAGTGTCTGTCACGCCTTCTTCAGCCATTGCAGCAAATGGAAGGCAAAGCACCAAAGCCAAAATTGAAACAAAAACAAAAATGGTTTTCTTTTTCATACCCCCACTCCTTTCATCAATTTTTTTATTCAGTTCTGTTACACCAAACAGAATTACACCTTTTTTACGTAATGGCGTGCAAACAGGCCACTTGGTTTAAAGCACAGGACCAGGACGATAATCATAAATGCCACAACAGACTTGAACTCTATGGAAACGTAACCGCCAAAAAGGTTTTCTATTATTCCAATTATATAGGCACCGAACACAGAGCCAGGGAGAGAAGTCATTCCCCCCATCACAGCCGCTGCAAACCCCTTTAACATGGGGTCCCACATCATATATGGCTGCATGGTAACAGGGGCTATTAGGAGACCTGCCACGCATCCCACCAGGGATGATATCCCCCATGTAATCATGAGGATTCTGTTTGTTTTTATCCCCATTAACCTGGCTGCTGTGTAATTTTGCTGGGTAGCCTTCATAGCTACTCCTAACTTGGAATACCTGAGGAAAAGAAACAGGATCACCATTACTGTAAGGGCCACTACAAAGGTCAACACTTCCAGCGCACTTACAAATACTTCTCCAATCATAACACTATCATAGGGTGAAACGGGAAAAGGCATGGTCTTTGGGTCAGCACCGAATTTCCAGGATACGAACCCTAAGAGGATCATTTCAAGGCCAATGGTGATTATTATCATCCCCAGCACATTTGGCTCTTTTGCCCTCCTCAAGACAGCGAATTCCAGAAAGCATCCCAGAAATACTGCAAATGCAAGGGCTCCAGGAAAAGCAATGTAATAGGGAATGTGGTAATATTCCAGGCCCATATAAGTCAAAAAAACAGATAGCAAGGCCATCTCACCCTGGGCAAAATTGACCACTTCAGAGGTCTTGTAAATAATTACCATGGCGAGCCCCATGAGGGCATACGAACTCCCAACGGCAATCCCACTGGCAATCATTTGAAGGAAATCAATCATCAGGCAATCCTTTTTAGAGAATTATGGTGGTCAAAAATGGGAAGCCAGGATCCAAATAACTCCATGGGCCAAATTAAAAGGGCCATGTCTTCCAATAAATTTTTGTCCTGATCCAGAACCCATAAATACCCAGTGGTTCAAACAACATGATCATTACCATTATCAGACCGTAAATAATGAACTGTATATTTGAAACCCCGGTAATGGAAAAATAACTCTTTGACAGCGCCTCCAGCCATTCACCAAGGTATGGAATACTGAGTATATTCCTGAGCTCCAGATCAAGCCAGCTTAGCAAGCAGGCCCCTGCTATGGATCCTAGTATGGATCCAAGGCCTCCCACCACCACCATTGCAAGAAATATGATTGACATGAGTAGGCTGAACATCTCAGGTTCAATAAAGCGAAGGACAAATGCGTAAAGTCCACCAGCAATACCTGTATAAAAGGCACTTACCGCAAATGCCAGTGTCTTATAGTAAAGCAGATTCACCCCCATGGTCTCTGCAGCAATATCCGCATCCCTGATGGCAATAAATGCACGCCCCACCTTGGTCTTTACGATATTTCTAGCAGTAATGGTTAAAAGGACGGTAATGGTGATAAGCAGAAAATAAAAATCCCTATCTGTGGTTAGGTGCCATGGTCCAATGGTGAGCTCTGGGGTATGAAGCCCTTGCCTCCCCCCAAACAGGGAGATGCGCCCAATTACTTGAGTAATGGTAAGGCCAAAACCCAGCGTTGCAATGGATAAATATGGCCCCTCGAGCCTGAGTGCAGGCAATCCCAAAAGAAAGCCAAAAAGGGCAGCCACAAGTGACGCCAGAGGCAGAGCCACTAAGAAAGGAAGGTGAACCTTTGCCATCAAGATTACAGTACCGTAAGCCCCTATGGCAAAGAATCCTGCATGCCCCAGAGAAATCTGTCCGGTGTACCCCACTAACAAATTCAGTCCTATGGCCACAATGATATTAATGGCCATATAATTGGCCATGTAAACATAGTAATTTTTCACCACAAAGGGATATACCCCCAGGGCAACAATCAAAACGGAGAACCAGAATACAACTACTCCTGAACTGAAGAGCTGAACGTCCTCGTAATAATTTCGCTTCATATCCATGGTCAGGTTCCCCAGTAGGTCATGTTATCTTTTCTAATTGGTCCTCTTGCCCGCATCCTGGTGCCTTTTGACCCCCCTCTTCAAAATCTCAAAAGCAATCTGTAATGTGGGTTTCAAATAGTTCTTTTTTGAATCAAAAATCCTTTTTCCCTCTTCCCACAGGATCAACCCACCGAACAGGCTCCAAGCAATATCAGCAAGGGCTATGGCATTTTCTTGCACAAACTGCCCTTCCTGCATGCCGTCCTGAAAAATCCTGGCTATGGTCCTCAGGGCCCTGGCCGAGTCAGCTTTTATCTCTTCCAAAAGCTGAGGGGATAAATTCTTAAGCGCTTCGCTCGACTGAAATTGAAGCACATTGATCAGTATGAGAGGATCAAATTCATAGACCTGGTACATGGCCTCTGCCAGTGCAGGTATTTTTTCTTCAGGACTGAGCTCTTTCCTTGCATAGACTTCTTCTATTTTTTTCGTGAGCACTTCGAGCATCTTTAGGTTGAGGGAAGCGTAAAGCTCGTCCTTATTCTTGAAATACAGGTAAAGGGTGGCTGGGCTCAGTTCCGCCTCTTCTGCAATACTTTCAATAGTGGCGCAGCTAAACCCTTTTGCAGAAAACACCTTTTTTGCAGCATCAAGGATCTGCTGGCGCCGCATTCGTTTTTCGCGTTCCCTTCTCTCCGCGATTCCCATAAAATCCCTTTACAGCAAAATAGGTAAGGAACCACTTAGCTTTTTAGAAAAAGCTAAAGACCTGATTGATATGAATATTATTCAGTTAATAAATGATATTCAGTAAATTGTTATGCATTTATAAATTAAATTTTATTGGAATGTCAATTTTTTTCTATTTTTTTCCGAAATCAGACAACATACTAATATACTTTACCCAATCAAGGAATGCGGCCGGGTGTAAAACTCAGGCCCACGGGATTTTTGCTACACACAAGCCCAGGCCTTCACACTAAATCCAAATCATTTGCTGTTTTCTAATAATCTCCTCCCATATTTGGCGGGTATAACCCTAATGAGCCATTTTTAAAGGAGGGAAATGCCTATCTCTTTATAGTGGATTTTCATGAACGCTCGCTCCCGCCGCTCACCCGCAGGCATATTAAACTGCCCTGGCTGCCCTCACTGCGTATTTTGTCTCCTTCGCTATCCCTGCCTTCAGCAAATAATGCCATATGGCACAATTCTAGGCCCAGGCGTGGCGGACATGGCCCGTGATACCTGGTTCTATCTAAAGAACAATCTGGATAGGGCGATTGTTCATTTACTGGTATCCTTCCTGTTACTTGGGATCCTGCTTTACTTCTTCTTCCTTGATAAGCGTGGAAGGCTTTTTGTACATCGTGATAGCAAGGTGATAGGCTCTATATCTTTTGTCACCAAGCCAATATGCGCTACGATCCTCCTGTCGCTTTTCAGCATCATTTTTATTTATAAGGGGCGGCCGCTTGTGATGGGACAATTGGCGATGATAATCGCCATGCTTCCCATGTTGCTTATATTGCGGGGAATGGTGAACAGGAGATTTATGCCTTATATATACCTCATAGGCCTGCTGTTTGTGCTCATTTTTATTGTAAAAAACACCAGTGAAAAGTTCGGTGTCGTGAACCGGATGGTCTTCGTGGCGGTGGATGCCATCTTGCTTCACTAATTCTAGCCATCATAACGAATTTTTATGGGAGCGTAAGGCTATCGTTCCGCCTGACGGTGGGGGATATTTCAAGTTTGTTCTCTTATTGTTGATGTATTCGATCGCACAGCTTTTCATCGGGCTGACCACACTGTTTATACGTCGGCGCTCGGTTGAAGCCTCACACATTATTCAAACCTATGCGGCCCAAATACAGGATAACATAAACCGGTTTATTTGGGTCGTGGCATTTGGTCTGTGGGTGTACTTGAGTGCCAAGATTTACGGTATAGCAGGAACTGCTGGCAAGTGGATGGCAGGGATAATGGGCCATCAATGGCAATTTGGATCCATAGCAATATCACTCCAGTCTATTTTTAACTTTTTCCTGATCTTAGTGATAACATGGTTATTCGGGCGGGCGGTCAATATCCTTTTAAACTTAGAGGTCTTTCCGCGGATCAAGCTGCCAAGGGGTGTTCCCACTACCATATCCACGGTGATTCGTTACACAATTTTCGGTTTTGGGTTGCTTCTAGCACTTTCTTCCCTTGGGCTGGACATCTCACAGTTAGGTATCATGGCTGGCGCACTGGGAATTGGTCTTGGCTTTGGGCTGCGCAATATTATTGCCAACTTTATTTCAGGGATTATCATGGTCTTTGAGCGCCCTGTTCAGATTGGAGATGTCATAGAGATAGATAATACATTCGGTAAGATACAAAAGATTGGCGTGCGCTCAAGCTCTGTGGAAACATTTGACGGTTCGGAGGTGATCGTTCCCAATGTGAGGCTATTTTTTATTTGACACTTGGTTTGGGGAGAGAAATATTGGCAAAGAATTTGCTTAAATTACTATGGAATTCCAATGTTGGTGGTATATAGGATCTGGGGCATAGTGTTCTGAGAAATGGCCAAACCATGGTGGATAGGAGATAGAAATAATGGGTTACAATGTAATTATTGTTGGGGCGGGCCCTGCCGGGATATTTGCCGCACTGACCCTTGTGCAGAAAGGAGTTGATAAAGTCCTGATACTGGACAAGGGGAAGGATATAGAACACAGGAACAGGTCGAGGTCTTCGGATGTGCTTTGCGGTTGGGGAGGTGCAGGAGCATACAGCGACGGTAAACTCACCCTTTCTCCCGAGGTCGGGGGCAATCTGGGGGATTACATAGGGGGAGAGGAACTGTCAAGATTACTTGCAGAAGCTGACGAGATCTTTGTGAGGCATGGTGCGCCGGGGACTCTCTATGGTGATGTTTCTCCAAAAGTTGAAGAACTGGCGGACAGGGCTCGAATGGCAGACCTTCGATTGATCCCGATGCGGATAAGGCACATAGGTACAGAAAATTGTGGCGCGGTCCTAAGGCGCCTGAAAGATTCCCTCCAGGGTGCCGTGGAGATAAGAACCGAGTGTGAGGTTACCGAGCTTATTGCCGAAGGCAACTCGATAGAGGGGGTAAAGCTGGGTGACGGGCAGGTCATCGAAGGCCGTTATGTCATCGTTGCCCCTGGGCGCTCCGGAGCACGCTGGATGAAGTCGCAGGCTGACGTGCTCGGTCTTAGGACCAGTGCCAGCCCCGTTGATATCGGTGTCAGAGTCGAGCTGCCCGCAGTTATTCTCAAAGAAATTACGGACGTAACTTATGAGTCCAAATTGATCTACTATTCGAAAACATTTGATGACAAGGTTCGAACCTTTTGCATGAATCCTTTTGGAGAGGTGGTGCTCGAGAAAAATGATGACATGATAACCGTGAACGGTCACAGTTATGCCGGGCGAAAGACAGACAATACAAATTTTGCCGTTCTTGTTAGCAGTGCCTTTACCGAACCGTTTGATGACCCCATTGCATATGGCCGGTACATTGCACGCCTTGCCAACCTCTTAGGAAAAGGCGTCATAGTCCAGCGGCTCGGGGATTTGCTGTCAGGTCGGAGGAGCACGCGTGAGCGCATCTCTAAGTGCCTCACGCAGCCCACGCTCAAGAGCGCAGCTCCAGGGGACTTGAGTTTTGTTTTCCCTTACAGGCTCCTGACGGGCATTACCGAGATGTTAAGGGCGTTAGACAAGCTGGCTTCGGGGGTTTACTCCCGTCATACATTGCTTTATGGGGTGGAAGTGAAATTTTATTCCAATACAATTTCTGTAACAAGTGAACTGGAGACCACTATAAAGAATCTCTTTGTCATTGGAGACGGGGCTGGCATTACCCGCGGGCTTCTGCAGGCCTCTGCCAGCGGTATATGGGCGGCAAAGGTGGTTGCAGGCCGCGAAAGCAGCTGATCCACACTATACTGCACACTCTGTTGTATCACCTGAGAGTTTTGAGAGTGCATGCTCTAGTGCCGGTATAACAACTGATAAATTCTCTACTGCAGCCCGGGGACTGCCAGGCACGTTGATTATGAGGCTTTGCTTCCTTACACCTGCCACTGCACGTGAAATCATGGCATAGGGCGTCTTTTTTAGGCTTTCCGCCCGCATGGCCTCGGCCATACCAGGCACTTCATAATCTATAACAGATAGAGTGGCCTGTGGAGTCACATCTCTAGGGGTGAGGCCCGTTCCCCCTGTAGTTACGATCAGGGGAATGCGGTCCTCATCGACCCAGCTTGTAAGGATGCGGCTAACTGCCTCCTGTTCGTCTGCAACAATGTCTCTTGCCACCACATTAAAACCGCTTTTGGTGAGCAGTTCCACAACAGCATCCCCGCTGCGGTCTTCCCTTTGCCCTAAGGCCCCTTTATCACTAACAGTTAGTACTGCAGCGCGAAAAAGGTGTTTCCTCTCAAGCTGCATCTATTTTTCTTCCTTGGCAGCCGCAATGACCTTTTCGGCCAGATTGGCGGGTACTTCTTCGTAATGGGAAAACTCCATGGTAAAGGTTCCTCTCCCTCCTGTCATGGAATTAAGGTCCAGAGCATAAGTAAGAACCTCAGCCATAGGAGCTTGCGCCTTAATCACCTGGTATTTGCCTTTGCTTTCCATACCCAACACCCTTCCCCTTCGGCCGTTGAGGTCTCCTATTACATCGCCCATTACCTCTTCGGGGACTGTTATCTCCATTTTCATTATGGGCTCAAGAAGGGTGGGATTGGCCTCTTGCAGGGCCTTCTTGAGGCACATACTTGCAGCTATCTTGAAGGCCATTTCAGAGGAGTCCACCTCGTGGGACTTGCCGTCAAAAAAGCGTACCTTGATATCCACCACAGGGTATCCAGCGAGGATACCGCTCTGCAGCGCCTCTTGAATACCCTTTTCAACGGCAGGCACAAAGTTCCTAGGCACGTTCATTCCCACCAGGGCCTCCTCAAACTCAAACCCTGCTCCCCTTTCAAGGGGAGTAACGTCAAAATGTACCTCTGCAAATTGGCCCCGGCCTCCGGTCTGTTTCTTGTGCCTATAAATGACCTTTTGTACCGGCTTTTTGATTGTCTCCCTATATGGAACCTTGACAGGCTTGAGATTCACCTCAACCCCGAACTTTCTCTTTAGCTTGTCGCACGTGGCTTCCAGGTGAATCTGGCCGGTGCCGGACAGGATGATTTCAGATGTTGCCTGATCCCTTTCAAGACGCAGCGTGGGATCCTCTTCTACAAGCTTTGCGAGGGATGAGAAAACTTTGTCTTCGCTCCCCTTTACCTTTGCCTCCACTGCGTATGAGATTACAGCTGGAAGAGGCTCAACCGGCTCAAAGATTACAGGCTCAGACTCATCACAAAGTGTATCACCCGTTTGGGTCTCTTTAAGTTTTGCAATGGCAACAATGTCCCCAGCGAGACCTTGCTCGACTGGCTGTTGCTTCTTGCCTTCCATTATAAAGAGTTGGCCGAATTTTTCTTTGGCGTCTTTGTTGGCGTTGTATACGGTTGAGTCGGATTTCAGGATTCCAGAGAATATGCGCATTATGGTCAACTTACCGGCAAATGGATCTGCCACTGTCTTAAAGACAAGCGCAGAAAATGGGGCGTCTGGGGAAGGGATCCTTTCCACGATCTCGTCAGTGTTGGGCTTTTTGCCCTTTTTGGGGGGGCGGTCCTTGGGGGAAGGAAGTCCGTTTACGATCAGATCCATTAGTTGAGGGACCCCGATGTTCAATACGGCCGAGCCGCACACAACGGGGATAAGGGATTCGCCCTTCATCCCCATTATCAGGGTATTCTCAATGTCTTGAGCAGAAAGCTCCTCACCTTCCAGATATTTCTCCATGAGCGCATCGTCAGCCTCAACAATATTCTCTATCATTTTTTCCCGCCATTCCTCTACCAAATCGGACATATCGGCAGGAATATCACCCGTTTCAAACTTGCCGCTACCATCTTTGGCAAAGGTGTAAGCCTTCATCTTAACGAGATCCACTATGCCGGAGAAATCTGCCTCGGCACCAATGGGTAAATATAAGGGTGTGATTCTCTTTTCAAAATGGTTGGCTATGTCCTCCAAGGTTTTATAGAAATCGGATCTTTCCCGGTCCAGCTTGTTTATGAAAATTATCCTGGGCAGCTCAAGCTCATCTGCGAAGGACCAAACCTTCTCGGTGCCCACCTTTACTCCCCCCGTAGCGTCCACTACCACCACCACAGAGTCTGCAGCCTGAAGGGATAGTTTTGTGTCAGAAAGGAAATTGTCGTCACCAGGTGTGTCTATGATGTTGATAACATGCTTTTTCCAGTCTGCATGATGTATGGCCGTACTGATGGTAATTTTTCTTGCTATTTCTTCGGGTTCAAAGTCCATAACTGAGCTGTTATCATCCACTTTCCCGAGACGGGTGGTCATTTTTGCATCAAAAAGCATGGCCTCAGCCAACGAGGTCTTCCCAGATCCAGCATGCGCAATTAATCCGACGTTTCTCAAGATTTCAGTCTTCCTTTCCATTTCAGCACCCCTTATTCGTTGTATTTAAAACTCGGCTTTGGGGCAGTCTTTTGCTGCCCGTTTGGTTTCCTTCTCTCTCACTGACACTTAACCCGTATGAAACCGCTGACCCGGTAGCCCCTACAATTCTGGCTACGAGCGATTGAGAATATGTACCAAGCCACATAAAGAGAGGTTGCCAGAACGAGGCCGGGCTTTCCCTGTTGGCGGTGGGGCTTTACCGGACTTGTTGGCAAAAAATAGTCGGCTATTTATACCTTTACCCCCGCTTTGTGGAGTCCACGGGTTCACTTGGTCCCATAGATAACTTGTTATAGATTCTACAAAACTAGATCTTGAAACTTACATCAACAGGAGAAATAAAGTCAAGGCAAGAATTTTGTTGGGCACCGTGGAAATTTTCGACCAGCTCCAGATGCTTGCGTAAGAGTGGTTGTAAGTTATGGTTTCAAAAAAATTTTTTTGATTGCCAATTCTAGCTAATATGTTAAATTTAAAACTTTTCAGGACTAAGAACCTGCTATTAGCCAGTAGGTGGGGCGTCAGGCGTTCCAAAGCTATTTATGTATAAAAGCGTTAGCGAGTCCAGAGGGGTAGAGAAATCAACATGGCCGAGAGGTCCGTCCGGGGGCTGGTAGAAGAGTTTCTGGATCGTGTGACAGGAGAAAAGGGTTATTCCCTTAACACAATAAGGGCTTATAGAATAGACTTATATCAATTCTGTGACTTTTTGGTTTCAAGGGGTATCATTAAGAGCTACGGCAGTCCGTGGCAGACCGGACTAATAACTCCGCTTGTGATCAGGGGCTACTTGGCTGAGCTTTTTGGACTAAAAGAAAAGAGCACAGTTGCAAGAAAGCTGTCTGCCCTGAGATCCTTTTTTACTTTTTTGGAAAAGTTGGGACTGGTTGAGGATAACCCGGCCGCCGAGGTCTCCACACCAAGGCTGAAAAAGTACGTGCCGGCACACCTTACGGTTGACCAAGCCTTCCGGCTCTTAGACAGGCCAAAAAAGGACTCGGTCTTAGGGCTACGGGATGCCGCCCTCCTTGAAATCCTGTACTCGTGTGGGCTAAGAGTAAGTGAATTGAGTGGCCTCGATGTTGATAGTGTTGATTTTGAAAACAGAACTGTAAGGGTAGAGGGAAAAGGCGGCAAGGAAAGATTGGTGCCGATTGGCAGGCACGCACTCGGTGTATTGGAAGAGTACCTTGAGGCCACCAAGAGTCAAAGAAGGCATGATAATAATGCTGTTAAAGGGGCGCCATTGTTTTTGAACTACCGAGGCGGAAGGCTGACATCGCGCAGCATTGCCAGGATTATTAAAAAATACGCCTATGAATGCGGCTTGAGCTCTGACATCAGCCCTCATGCTATGCGGCACACCTTTGCCACCCATATGCTGGAGGGGGGGGCCGATTTGAGGGCGGTGCAGGAACTTTTAGGGCATGAAAGCCTGAGTACAACGCAGAAATATACGCACCTTACGCTGGACAAGCTGATGGAGGTATACGACAAGGCGCATCCAAGAAGTGAATAGGAATTATTAGAACATTGCCGGTTCCGAAAGGAATGAGATGGTCATGGTTGAAAAAAGAAAGAACTACGCTGGGCTACGGGCCACTACCGTTCTGGCCGTGATTAAGGATGGGAAGGCTGTTATGGCCGGTGACGGCCAAGTAAGTTTGGGCGAGACCATCATGAAACACAAGGCTACCAAGGTGAGGCCCATGTACAAGGACCAGGTGCTGGTAGGTTTTGCCGGCGCGGCGGCCGATGCCTTCAACCTGTTTGAAAGGCTTGAGGGTAAACTGGAGACCTTTAGCGGAAATCTGACGCGTGCAGCGGTAGAGCTGGCTAAGGACTGGCGCACGGATAAGATCCTGCGCAGGCTCGAGGCCCTGCTTTTGGCTATGGACCGTGAACACATACTCATAATTTCCGGTACCGGCGATGTCATAGAGCCAGATGAAAGGGTGGCTGCCATTGGATCGGGTGGACCTTATGCCCTAGCAGCGGCCAAGGCCCTACTAGGACATTCGGATCTTGATGCAACCGCCGTCGTACGAGAGGCGATGAAGATAGCTGCGTCCATTTGCGTTTATACCAATGAAAATATTGTGATTCACGAACTGGAGTAAGAGCAGACTTGAGTGGATCGGGTTGGTTACCGGTGAACACCGAAGGCCAGGACAGCCTTTTAAAGGACGACGGCTCACATCGAATATTGAGGAATCACGAGGCAGGACATGGAGAAAAATAATGACGTACCAGAGGACAGATTTATGAAAGTCCTGACGCCGAGGGAAATAGTCTCTGAGCTGGACAAATACATAATCGGTCAAGATGAGGCCAAGAGATCCGTGGCCATTGCCCTTAGGAACAGATGGCGCAGGCAACAGGTCCCCCCAGAGTTACGCGATGAAATAGCCCCCAAAAACATTATTATGATAGGCCCTACCGGGGTGGGAAAAACAGAGATTGCTAGGCGACTTGCAAGGCTGGCCAATTCACCGTTTATCAAGGTTGAGGCAACCAAGTTCACTGAAGTGGGCTACGTGGGTAGAGACGTGGAGTCAATGGTCCGGGACCTTACAGAACTTGCTGTGAACATGGCCAAGAAAGAGGAACAAGAGAAAATCAAGGGCCGTGCGAGGGAGCTTGCTGAAGAAAGATTGCT
>QMLZ01000076.1 GCA_003646995.1 Deltaproteobacteria bacterium
GGAGCAGCAGTCCTTCTACAAGATGGGAATCAAAATACTGGTGAAATGGCGCCTTGGATATTTCTCTGAAGAGCAGCGATGGAATCGCAACATAGAAGACAAGCTTGTTTAGTGGCCCCAGTATCTGTGGAGTTATCAAGCCCCTTTTTCGGGCAAAGGTGCCCAGGAAGATCACCGCGAATAAGGACAGGATAGTATTAATAACAGAGATCACGAGCAGATCCTTCTATGGGACCGCTCAGGAGGAGCTACCCGGCCCCCGTCGTCGCCTTCTTGAGTAACTCAAGCTTCCGGACAACATTGTCCCTTATCCAATGACCGTCCCACCACTCTATGGGATTAACAAAAATGCCGTTAACCATGACACCAAAGTGCAGATGGTCGCCCCCTGCCAGTCCTGTCTGGCCCGTAGTTCCTATTACCTCGCCCTTTGACACCATTTGATCTTCACTAACTGATATCTGGCTCAAATGGGAGTAAATGGAAGCAAGGCCCTGACCGTGGTCAATGACCACAGTGAGCCCATATATGCCCATCCGCCCAGCAAAAATCACCTTCCCGGTGTTGGCGGCCTGGACCTCGGAATGAGCCAGGGAAGCAAGGTCTACGCCCAGGTGGGTCTGTTCATCTATTTTCTTCCCTTTGTAGTAATAGAGCCTGTGGTCTCCAAAGTATGCCATGGTTGCGGAATTTTTAAGCCGAATCCACTTGCCTTCCCAGAGTTGCTCAGTTCCGGTTTTCTTTCTAAGCTCGAAAAAGGCCCTCGTGTTTTCTCTCCGGAGTTCTCGGTTTATCTTGAGAAACTTTTCCACATCAGACAAGCCCGATTCAAATTGGTAAAAGGAAAAATAAGGGAGCACCTTTGCCAAAAACCTGTCGGTTATGTTTATCCTCTGTGTTCTAAATCTCCGCCTCTTGATACGATAATAAAATCCGGCCTTTGACTCGTTTCCGGCCTTATCCTTCCCCCAAAGATAAAGTTGAGGCCGCTTTTTCACGTAATAGGGAACCGTGAAATAGCATACATATGCGGTGCTCGGATAATCTTTTCCAGCGGGATAGCCCGGGAAATACATGTTGTCCATGTATACGCCGCTTTGAACAGTATCAGACGAGGCCTCGTAAACAATGAGGCCGGTGCCCCCAACTGTAATATAATTCATTCGGCTTATCGGCCTGATGGACGGGGGAATTGTGTCCACAACCATTTTTTTCTGAATCACGGTGAGATTTCCATCTCCCCCATTTCGGCGTGAATAGTCCCTTACCTCCAGCACAAGTTCTATTGCTCCTTGTCCCAAGTCAAAGGTTGATGGATCCAGCACGAAGCTCTTTTCGAACTCGTGTTGACCATCCTTATTTAGCAGGCCCTTATAAGGAAACCTCTTATCCAATATGTTGACTTTTCGGCCTTCTTGCAGGACTTTAATACTCAAGGACTTTAGGCCACTTTTCCTGTCCGCCACCTTGACGTGGAATTCCTTTGGGCCATTTATGTAGTGTGGAGATGGCTCCAAAGTGGCCGAGGGCCTCTCGCCTTCGAAAATCGCAATGAGAAACCAGGTCAAAGCACCCAAAACCAAGAGTATGATCACAAGCGCGAGACCAAAACTAAACCTTTTTCCCTTGCCCATACTAGAAGACCTCATCATTCCGGTTGATTTGTGACCTTGTATGGATTATTTTCACCATGTTTGCGCGAGCCTTTGAACATAACAGGTAATCCTCATAAATTCAAATATTTTCCATCATCAAAACAATCGAATGGAAGGTGAGCACAGGCAATGAAAAGACCATTACATGTGGGCGTGATAGGAGCGGGAGCCTGTGACAGCGAAACCTATGCACTGGCTCAAGAGGTTGGGCGAAAGATTGCCGAAAAGGGATGGGTGCTCATATGTGGTGGACTGAGTGGAGTCATGGAAGCTGCCGCCCGGGGCTGTGTCGAGGCTGGTGGAACCAGTGTGGGCATCCTCCCTGGGCTTAAGGCCTCCGAAGCCAACCCATTCATACGTATTCCTATCCCCACTGGCCTGGGAGAGGCCAGAAACGTGCTGGTAGTACGGGCCAGCGAAGCCCTTGTGGCTGTTTCCGGAGGATATGGCACCCTTTCTGAAATTGCACTTGCCCTGAAGACAGGGAAACCTGTTATCGGCCTTAAAACATGGCCCAACATTGAACATGTGCAATACGCGGAAACAACCGCACGCGCCGTGGAGCTAGTGGAAAAGGCTCTGGGCGACATTTCCTAGGTCCCTTCCGGTCGGGTAATTCAAAGCCTATACCGAGATCTTGTTCGCAATCTTGTTGACGTTCCAAAACACCTCTTCGACGTCCACTGTTACGATCTCTCGATTACGCATTATGACCTTGCCGTTTATTATTACATCCCTGGCATCCCCACCCTTGGCTGAATAGACTAGGGTTGAAACCGGATCATACAATGGTTGGAGGTGTGGTTTACCTAAATCGACAATGATAATATCCGCTCGCTTCCCCACTTCTATGCTGCCGATTTCCTTGCCTAGGCCGAGGGCCTTGGCACCTTCAGAGGTTGCGAGTTTAAGGGCAGTTCCCGCAGCGAGGCTCGTGGGATCACCGCTGGCCACCTTGCTTAGTTTTGCGGCGGTATCCATTTCACCAAACATGTCAAGATCATTGTTCGACGCGCACCCGTCCGTGCCAAGCCCGACCACGATGCCTGCACTGAGCAATTCCCGAACGGGACACACCCCTGATGCCAACTTCATGTTGCTTTGGGGGCAGTGTACTACGGCAACTTGCCGTTCACTGAGAAGGCCCATCTCATGATCGTCCACATGCACGCAATGTATAGCAATCAATGTTTCATTGAGGATCCCAAGCCGCTCAAGGTAATGGACGGGTCTCATCCCTTTCTGGGCCACAACCGAGTCAACTTCATCCAAAGTCTCAGCAAGATGAATTTGCATGGGAACACCGTTAGACAGGCACAGTTCCATTGCCCCCTGCAAGGTTTTCTCTGAGCAGGTTACAGGGCTATGGCAAAATATTGATGGGGTAAGGAGCGTGGATATGCCTCTCCACCTTTCAACAAACTCCTTGGCAACCGCGAGGTTCTTTTCCGGCTTTGGAACTCCCGGAGCCGGAAAGTCAATGACTCCTTGCGCCACCAACCCGCGAATCCCGATCTTTTGTGCCGCTTCAAGTGTTTTCTCCTGGAAAAAATATCCGTCCGAGAAGCATGTGGTCCCTGATGAAATCATTTCTACAAAGGCCAACATTGCCCCCCAGTAGACGTTTTCAGGGGAGAGGTAGCGCGCCTCTGCCGGAAAAATCTTTTCAAATAGCCACTGCTTTAGGGGCATGTCGTCGGCCAGCCCCCTGAACAGGGTCATAGCGGCATGGCAGTGGGCATTAATCAGTCCGGGCATCACCAAGCAGCCTCTAGCATCAATGAACTCATGTGCCCCATAACCGCTGATCTCTTGCGCAGGACGGATAGATTCTATTCTTCCTTCTCTTATAAGTACTTCCACCTCATTCAGCACGGGTTGCCTCGGAGACATGGTAATCAGTTTTTCGGCCCTGATGATTAGATCGGCCCGTACGGTCGTGTTTTTGCTTGACATAATTTTCTATCCTTTCCGATAATGTTAGTTTTACAAAACTAATCCCCACAAATGCCTTAGGCGTTACAAGCGGCGGATCATTGTGAATCTTTTGTGAGAAAAAGGCGATCATGGCAGTTGTCAGACCCTTTAGAGGACTTACATATAATTTTAGTCTGGCGCAAGAATTTTCGAAACTCGTCGCGCCTCCCTATGATGTTATTTCGGAGGACCAACAAGAGCGGTATTATCAAGCCCACCCAAACAATGTAATAAGGCTTATCCTTGGCAAGAAAAAGACCGGTGATACCGATCTGGACAACCGGTATACAAGGGCTGCCGATTACTTGCGCAGATGGGAGTCTGACGGTTTGATTGTGAGGGCAAGTGAGCCAGCAATATATCTGACCTCCCTTACTTATCGTCCCCAGGACGGTGATCGGGAAAGAACCAGATGGGGATTCATTGCGCTCACGCGCATAGAAGAGGAAGACTCAGGTGTCATTCTCCCTCACGAACGAACCTTTTCTGCTCACAAGGATGACCGGCTCAAGCTGCTGAGGACTTGCAACACTCAATTCAGCCAGATATTCGGCCTGTATGAAGACGAACCCAATGAAATTCTCGAGGCATGCAAGGAATACGCGGACCAAGAGCCTGTCATATCGTTTCAATTTGAGGACGGCACCGCGCATTCAATGTGGATTCTTAAAAACCCTTCCCTATTTCGAAAGGTGTCGAGAGGCATGAGGGACAAGACAATTTTCATCGCTGACGGGCACCATAGATATGAGACCTCCAGGAACTTTAGAAATATTATGAGGGCCAGGTACGGCAGGCGAAATCCCGATAGATCATACGAATTCGTTATGATGTACCTAACCAATATGAATGATGAGGGACTCACCATACTTCCCTCTCATCGCCTTATCCGATGGGTCCCTGACTTCAACCTCCATTCCTTTCTTGAAAAGGCAAGCACATGGTTCAACATTGATGAGCAGCCCTTCGGCGAAGCCGATTACCATGAAAAGGCCCGCGCCATTGAAAGGCAATTGGCCACGCTGGGCAAGGGCCGGAGCGTTATTGGCTTTTACCCAAGCGGAAGCAACTCTTGGTATGTAATGACATTGAGAGAGGAAAAGCGAAAGCTGATGGGAGACGACTTACACCCTTCCTTGAAGCAGTTGGACGTTCTTGTCCTGTCTCGCTTTTTGTTCCAAAAGGCCTTGGGCTTTTCGCGGGACCAGCTCGACGATGAAGAAAATTTCCATTACCAGAGCAGCCTTATTCAGGCACTCGCTTCCGTGGACAGCGGTAATCACCAAATGGCCTTTTTCCTCAACCCTACCAAGATGGAACAGGTGAAGGAAGTCGCCCGAAACTTCCTGGTAATGCCCAGAAAATCCACCTATTTTTATCCCAAGGTCATCACCGGACTGGTTTTCAATAAGATAGACCCCCATGAAACAATTGAAGCATTTTGACAAAGTACAAGTCAGGAACGGTGAATCCATAGATTCCTTTTTGGATGGGAGGCTGCGCCTAATTCAATCTAAATCAGGATATCGATTTTCCATTGATGCGGTATTTCTCGCCGAGTTTGCCACAGTGAAAAAAGGCGATGTAATAGTTGAATTGGGGACAGGTTGCGGGGTCATCCTAATGATTTTGAGTACTAGGGAAGAAATAAGCCACGCCATTGGGATCGAGATCCAAGAAGAGTTAGCAAGCCAGGCCATTAGGAATGCCATGTTAAACAACTTCACAGCCAGGGTCTCCATTGTTAGGGCAGACCTTCGGTCCTGTCCTCTCATGCCCGGGTGCGCAGACTTAGTCATTTGCAACCCGCCCTACCGTAAGCCGAGAAGCGGGCGGCTCAACCCTGACTTACAGAAGGCTATAGCCAGGCACGAGATTATGGCCTCTCTGCAAGACATTATCCGTGCTGCCAGATCACTCTTGAAGGTGAAGGGCAGGTTTACCATTATTTACCCTGCAGAGCGCCTAGCACATGTCATCTCCCAGCTGCGCAAGTTCCAACTGGAGCCTAAGCGCATCCGTATTCAGTATCCTACCCTGAAATCCAATGCCAAGCTCGTGCTGATTGAAGCCATACTCGGTGGAAGGCCCGGACTGCACATTGAGCCTCCTTTGATGGGTCAGGGCGACTATTCCATAATCCCTCACGGATAGGCTGACAGGGCGTTGCCCAAGTTATCACTTTGCCCGACCATTAGGCGTCAATAATTGAAATCGTATAGCTCTAACGGTTTCCCTGCCGAGTCTATGGTTAAGTTTCTGTCTCATATCCTCGGCCATGAACCTGAGCTGTTGAAGCCATATGGGCTGCCTGACGCCAACGGTTAAAACTCCGTCTTTAAGCAAGGTGGGCCGAGCGTTGCAAGCTATGGTAGGGCCTACCATCTCCTCCCAAATCTCCCATATCTCCCCGTCCCTCAGGTCAAAAGGCAGGCCCTGAGGACCGGAAAGCGATGCCAGTATTTCCCCGATAGATTCCAGTGTTTTGCTGCCATCTTTCTCCATGCCCTTCAAATTAGGTTTTTGATAGCTTCGTGTCAATACAATAGATTTATTATCCCCTTGACGGGCCAGTGGTTTCCCTATATCCTCAAACTTCAAGCGGACCAAAAGAGTAAGAAAAAGGACTGCACTGAGAGGGAAGGAGAGAACATATGCCTTGGGACTGGGATAAACTGCAACAGCAGAAGAAGGGCCCGGGTGGCGGGGGCCCACCGAATATGGAAGAAATATTTGAGAAGGTAAAAAACGCGAGGACAAAATTCCCAAGAGGAATAGGATTCATTGTTATCATAATCCTGATCTTTATCCTTGGCTACAGCTCCTTTTACACGGTGGGCGTAGACGAAGTGGGTGTTGTTCAACGTTTCGGCAAGTATGTTAGAACTACCCAGCCAGGGCTCAATTTCAAGTTACCAACTGGTATTGAAAAGGTCACGAAGGTCAAGGTGAGATACGTGTTCAAGGAAGAATTCGGATTCAGAACTATTCAAGCAGGGGTTAGGACAAGATACGCAACCGGTTCGGCGTATATGGCTGAGGCCCTTATGCTTACCGGTGACCTGAACGTAGCCGTTGTCCCATGGATAGTTCAGTACAGGATAAATGATCCATATAAATTCCTGTTCAAGGTGCGTGATCCCAGAGGAACCTTAAGAGACCTTTCTGAGGCCACCATGAGGCTCGTTGTAGGAGACAGGAGCATAAACGAAGTCATTAGCAAGAGAGAAGAGATAGCGGCAGAAGCGAAGCGTTTGCTCCAAAAAGAGCTGAATGAGGCGGAAACAGGCATAAAGGTTGTAAATGTAGAGCTAAAAAAGACAAACGTGCCTGAGCCTGTGCAGCCCTCCTTCAACGAAGTAAACCAGGCCATTCAGGAAAAAGAAAAATTGATTTACCAGGCCAGGGAACAATACAACAAAGTAATCCCGGCAGCAAAAGGCAACGCAGAAAAAACAATAATGTTCGCCCAGGGCTATGCCCTTGAGAGGGTAAACAAGGCAAAGGGTGATGCAGCAAGGTTCCTGGCCCTTTACGAGCAGTATTCCAAGGCAAAGGATGTCACCCGAAGACGACTCTATCTGGAAGCAATCTCGGAAATTTTCCCTAATATCGGAAAGAAGTACATAGTGGATGCGGAGCAGAAAAACCTTCTCCCATTCCTGAACCTGGAAGCCCGGAAAGGAGGAGGGAAATGAAGGTAAAAATAATTATCGCTGTGGTAATAATAGGATTGATTGCACTTTTTTCCTCTGCTTTTGTGGTAGATGAGACCCAACAAGTTGTTATCACTCAGTTCGGCAAGGCAGTGGGCAAACCCATAACCAAGCCCGGGCTTTACTTCAAGCTTCCTATGATTCAGAAAGCAAATTTCTTTCCCAAAAACTTGCTCGAATGGGACGGGGATCCAGGACAAATACCAACGCTCGATAAAACCTATATATGGGTGGACACATTTGCACGATGGAAGATAGTTGATCCCTTAAAATTCTTTCAGACTGTAAACAATGTGATGGGTGCACAGGCCAGACTTGACGATATCTTGGATGCCGCAGTGCGCAATTTGGTAACCTCCCACCGGTTAATAGAAACAGTACGGAAAAGCAACAGGACGCTGGATACCCTGGAACTGGGCCTTGCTACCCAGGAAAAATATGAGATGCTCAGTACTGTTTTAGTAGGCCGCGCAAAGATAATGGAGGAAGTCAAGAAACAAGCTGAGCCAAAAGTGGAAGCATTCGGTATCTCCCTTGTTGACGTGAAAATAAAAAGGGTTAATTATGTGGAGCAGGTAAGAAGGTCTGTGTACGCAAGAATGATTGCTGAACGAAAACAAATGGCTGAGAAATTCCGCTCTGAAGGCCAAGGAGAAGCCAGGAAGATAGAAGGTGAAAAGGAAAAGGTCCTTAAAAAGATCACCTCAGAGGCGTACATGAAGGCCCAAATAATCAAGGGCAAGGCCGATGCGGAGGCCACTCGTATATATGCTGAGGCATTTGGAAGAGATCCTGAATTCTATAGCTTTATGAAAACACTGGAGGTATACAGGAACACCTTGCAGAAAGATACCACTTTAGTTTTGTCTACCAGTTCCGACTTCTTGCGTTATCTAAAAGGATACGAGGGACTGGAGAATCAATAAGACAGCCATTGCAAAAGGGGAGAGTCACCATGGTCAGAACAGAGATCTCATTATTTCTGAAGAACGTGCCCGGCGAGCTTGGAAAGCTATCCACACTTCTGGGCGAGGCTGGGGTAAATATCGACGCCTTAACCATCCAAGATGCCTCTGATTACGTGCAAGGTCTCTTTAAGGCAAGGGGCAAATCCTTGAAACGTATTGCACCGGCGGCAAGCTACGGTTCTATGCAAAAGGACTCTGCAGAGTACGCGCTCATCAGGCTACTGGTAGACAACACAGATAAGGCAATTGATTTGCTTTCCAAAGAGCAATACATATTTGATATCATGCCAGTCATCGCCCTTGAAATCGAAAACAAGCCCGGAACGCTTGCCAAGATGGCGAAGAAATTCGGTGAAGAAGGAATAAACATTCATTACGTCTATGGATCAGCCCTTCCCAGAGGGAAAAAGTCCCTTTTTGTATTTTGCCCAGAAGATATCGAGCTGGCTGCAAAGATATTCAAAGATGAGGAATGACCTTTAGGGTTGGCGTATCCTGAAATCTGCCAGTCTTAGCTGGATACTCTCGTGGCCCTGCCAAACGTTGAGCTGGGGCGTATAAGCAATATCAATAAGGCTTCCGACCTTCGGAAGCCTTGTCCCCATGCGGAATCCGATAGCATCATAAATTCTTTCACCTTCCCTCAACGTCATCTTGAGGTGGTTTTCACCTACAACCCTTGCCTCCAAAATCTGGGCCGACCTTGTGCAAAAGATCGGCTCAGGGTTGCCATTACCAAAGGGTGCCAGCGCCTTCAGATCCTTCACCAAGTTCCTGGAAATATTTCCAAAATGAAGTTCCATATCCACCTTAAGCACAGAAATAGGGCCTTCCGGTCCCAGCAATTCTTCTGCAACATCGCAAATAGCCTTTTTCAGTAAGGGGAAACGAGATCTTTTCAATGAAAAACCAGCGGCGTGAGAATGCCCTCCGAATCTCTCTAGCAAATTGCTAACCCTATTCAGTGCCTCGTAGAGATTGAACGCCTCAAAACTTCTTCCTGATCCCTTCGCCGTGTCCCCTTCGAATCCAAGCACAAGGGCTGGTCTGTGGTATTTGTCCACCAACCTTGATGCCACAATGCCCAGGACTCCTTGGTGCCAGCCTTCCTTACCGAATACCAATACATTATCGGCAAGGGCCGCCTCATCCCGCTCAACTAATTCTGAGATATCCCTCAGTACCTCATGTTCAAGCCTTTGGCGAAGCGCATTGATTGCATTAATATCCCCGGCAAGTTGCTCAGCTATTTCCTTATCCTCCTCAGTCAAAATACGCAAACAGATATCCGGAGACGATACTCTGCCAGGCGCATTAAGCCTGGGGGCTATGCGAAAGGCGATATCTGTTGCTCCAATCCGCTGAGGGTCAGTGCAAGCTGCCGCCATCAATGCAATTAAGCCCGGCCACCTCGAATCCCTCAGCCGCAAAAGGCCATGGCGAACAAATGCCCTACTCTGGCCCAGTAGAGGAACTTGATCCGCCACCGTTCCTATTGCAACAAGGTCCAGAAAATCCTTCAACTCAGGTTCAGGCCTTATTTTGAAATATCCTTTTTCTCGCAATCTTGCCCTAACGGCCACTGCCAAGAGAAATGCAACCGCAACCCCGGCTAGCTCTCTTTCGGGGTATGCACAGTCAGGCCTTTGGGGATTTACCAGAGGACATTGGAAATGAGGATCTTTTGAAATCTTGTGATGATCAGTGATGACCACCTTCATCCCCATTTCACTTGCAAGGCGCACTTGCTCCTGGTCGGATACGCCGCAATCAACTGTTATTAAGAGCCCACCGCGGGTGCCAGCTATCTTTCTCACAGCTTCTTGGTTCAGCCCGTAGCCTTCCGTTAGGCGATTTGGGATGTATACATGGCACGGGACGCCCAGGTCTTTGAAAAAATGGTATAAAAGGCACGCTCCAGTCAAACCATCGGCATCGTAGTCACCATAAACAGTGATAGCATCTTGCTCATAAATGCTTTCACACACCAATTCCGCTGCTTCCACCATGTCAGGCAGGCTCCTGGGATCAGGCATGTCCGATAACCTGGGGGAAATAAATGCCCTTGCCGATTTCTCGTCTGTAATACCCCTGTTAATCAATACCTGGGCTATGATGGGATTAAGATTGGACCTTGAAGCAAGTTCTCTGGCCCGGGGGGATGGTGAGTGGATGTGCCATTCCGTGTGCATGCGCCCAAATCCAGCTTAGTTGTCCGATACACCCGTACTGAGCAAGCCTTCAACTCTTCCTATATCAGCCTCTATATCAACCTCAACCGAATCCACAGGGCTTTCTATCATCTTTATGCGGAACCCGTTTTCCAGGGCCCTGAGTTGCTCTAACTTCTCCGTCTTTTCCAGCAAGCCCACAGGCAACCGGGTAAAGCGGGCCAGAAATTCCATTCTGTAAGCGTAAACCCCCAAATGCTTCTTATAACGGGGGCTCGCCCCCCCCTCCCTATGATACGGTATGGGCGCCCTCGAAAAGTAAAGGGCAAAGCCCTTGTTGTCCATTACCACCTTCACATGGTTGGCATTAAGAGCCTCCTCTGCCCCGTAAACAGGATAGTACAGTGTGGTCATTGAAATGCCTGGGTCGGCTTGCAAAGGCTCCACCAGGCTTTCCACCAAGCCTGGAGGGAAAAGTGGTTGATCTCCCTGGATATTTATTACGATGTCGTCCGGGGCCAGACCGATCCGGGTTGCGGCCTCATACACCCTGTCGGTCCCCGATGGATGCTCAAGAGAGGTCATGACGGCCTTTCCACCAAATGCCTCAACACAGGCCTTTATTCTTTCATCATCTGTGGCCACATAAACATCATCCAGGTTGCTACTCTTGCTCGCCTGCTCATACACCCTCTGTATCATTGGCTTGCCAGCAATCTGGGCTAGGGGTTTGCCCGGAAACCTTTTAGACCCATATCTAGCAGGAATAATAGCCACAATTTTCATTCAGTACGACCTTTATCCTTATTTTATGGCTCAATCCAAAAGGCTAAGTGCTTACACCGTTAGGCCAAATAATGCCAAATGTCAAAATCCAAATGTGAAATGAATTAAGGAGACAGAACCCAGAAGTCAGGAGACAGACCGCCTGGAAGCTGTGAAGCTGAGATAAGACTAACCGTAGAACCCTTCTAAATACTAGCTCCTAGCTCCTGACTACTAACTACAGACTTCTTTGTTAACTTTAGCTCACTCACAACTTTAGCTCACTTCTAACTTTCCCCATAATAACTCGCACACGCCGTATCAGATTCCCACGCTGTCACCTTGTACACAGTAACAGGCTTGCTTGAAAGTTCTTCACTAACCCTTTTGTAA
>QMLZ01000077.1 GCA_003646995.1 Deltaproteobacteria bacterium
CACATTACCACGGAAAGCTCGTGTTTGTAACGACGAGCGCGCTTGATTTCATGTCTAAGGCGCTGCATTAGGAAATGCCGGTTATAGCAACCTGTCAAGGAATCCGTTATGGACAGGATCCGTATCTCCTCATTGGCCTTTTTAAGTGATTTTTCCAGCTCTAGGATACGAAATCCTGATTTTAGTCTGGCTTTCAGCTCAGGATAATTAAGGGGTTTGGTGAGGTAGTCGTCTGCTCCTGCTTCCAGACCTGCTATAAGATCATCCTTGCTGTCCTTGGCAGTGAGAAGGATAATAAAAACATAGCCGGGTAGATCCATTGTTCTGATCTGGCGGCAAAGCTCTAAACCATCCATCCCTGGCATCATCCAATCTGTTATTACTATGGGGAAAAACTTGCATCTGAAAAGGGTTAGGGCCTCCTCGCCCGTTGACACAGAAACAACCTCGTATCCTCCTTTCTTTAAAGTCTTTTCAAGGAGTTTTCGTGAAACCGGGTTGTCTTCAACAATTAATATGGGGTATGAGTCTTGCACGATAAGCTCCACCCTCTGGTCCCAAGATGAATCAATAAGAAGCACACGGTCGGGGGGGTCCCCGCTCCATGGGCAAACCGAAATGTCAGCATGTCAAAGCGGCAATTTCATCCAACTTTGCTTGCAAAATCTTTATCTTTTCTTCGATTTGCAAAAGTGATCCTTCTTTGGCCTGCATTTCCGCCTCCCTGGCGGTTTCAGAAAGGTCCGTAAGTCCCAGGTTGGCTGCAGCTCCTTTTAAAGAATGTGCCGCCCTTGCCGCCTGTTCAGCGTCGTTGTTAGCCACAGCCTGTTTTAAGTGGCTAATGTCCTCACTGCCAGAGCCAACAAGCAGTTCCAGCAGCTCAACATACTCCTCTTTGTCCAGGCCAAGGTTTGAACACAGCTCTTCTAAGTTCATGATGCCTCCTTATTTATTACCCATTTGTTGACCATTTCAAATACAATCTCCCTTTTTATGGGCTTACTCACGAAGTCATCCATACCGGCCTCAAGGCATTCTTCTCGATCGCCTTTCATGGCGTTTGCTGTCATGGCCACGATGGGAATTCTTCCATTGTCAGATGAGCCCTTTTTTGCCTTTTTGGTACGTATGGCCCTTGTAGCGGCTATCCCGTCCATCTCAGGCATTTGGACATCCATGAAGATGAGGTGAAACCCTTCGGGGTCTTTTTCAAGTTTTTCCAAGACTTCCTTGCCGTTATTGGCTATTTCGACCTGGTAACCTGCCTTGGTGAGCATTAGCTTTGCCAATTTTTGATTTACCGGGTTGTCTTCTGCGAGCAGGATTCGAACGGATCTCTTAAGATCCTCTTGTACTGAATACTGGGTCATGATCTTCTTGGTTTTATCCCTGGCATCTCCACGCGCCCTCTTTGCCTCTCCAATAAGGCCTGCCACCATTTTCAGCAGTTTTTGCCGCCTGACCGGTTTAGTGAGAAACCCACTAAATCCCGCCTCGCTGCAGGACCTTGCTCCGCCCGCAACAGAGGAGGAAAAGGCCAGAAGAGGGATGTCCTTGTAAGGTTTGTCGCTGGCTCTGATTTGTCTCGCAATCTCGTAGCCATTCATGCCCGGCATCTTGATGTCCATGACGCACAGGTGAAATGGATCGTCGACTTTGCATGCCTGGTCCAGCGTAGAGATAACATCCTCCCCCCTGTCCAGCGCGGTCGTTCTCATCCCAGCCTTTGTTAAATCGTGTGCCAGTATTTCAAGATTCGTTCGATTATCGTCAACCAGCAGTACGCGTTTCCCTTGAACAGAGCCCAACTCAATTCTTGGAGCTTCGGTGTCCTCCGACTTGCCAATCCAGGCTACAAAGTGAAATACACTTCCCTGTCCCAGCTCGCTTTCCGCCCAAACATCGCCTTCCATGAGACTAGCAATTTTCTTGCATATGGGAAGCCCCAGCCCCGTGCCGCCGTATTTCCTGGTAGTGGAGCCGTCGGCTTGCTGAAAGGGTTCGAAAATGAGAGAAAGTTTGTCGCTTGGTATCCCTATGCCCGTATCTCTGACCTTTGCATGCAATTTGACCCTGTCTTCCTGCTCTTCATCTATGTCAAGTGACAATTCTATCTCGCCGGATTCGGTGAATTTGGCGGCGTTTCCAAGCAGGTTGATCAGAACCTGTCTGAATCGATGTGGATCGCCCTTAATTTTTGACGGCACGTTGTCGCCAATCCTGCACAGCAATTCAATGGGTCGATCTGCAATTCTGGGCTTTACTAAGTCGCAAGCATCAAAACAGAGTACCTCAGGGTCGAAATCGATCTCTTCGAGATCCATTTGCCCGGCCTCGATCTTTGAAAAATCCAAGATATCGTTTATTAGAGAGAGCAGGGCCTCCCCACTGCGTTTTATGGTTCTGGCGTAATCTGCTTGTTCTTCTGTAAGGTCAGTGTCCAAAAGCATGTCAGTGAAGCCGATAACCCCATTTAGAGGGGTACGAATTTCATGGCTCATATTGGCTAAAAATTCGCTTTTTGCCAAGCTGGCCAGCTCGGCTTTCACAGCCATTTGGTTGGCCCTCTCAATGGCTGCTTCCAGCTGGTCATTTGTGTCCTTTAGTTCCCTGAGGATGCGGCGTTCCCTTTCAATGCGGCCTATTTTTGCGTTAAGTTCCTTAATCTCAAAGGGTTTGCTTATGAAATCCGCGGCACCCGCCTCTATAATATCTCCGAAAGAGTATTTTCCCACATGACCCGTTGTTATGATGAAACTAAGGTCTGGATAGATCTCTTTGCACTTGTCCATCAGTTCAAGCCCTGTCATCTTGGGCATGCTGATGTCGGATATGACCAGCTCAAATTTCTCTTTCTGGAGCAATTCCAAGGCCTCCTTGCCGCTTGAAGCGGTCTTACAGGTATACCCGCTCCTTTCCAATAGCCTCTTAGTCGTGGAAAGGACGATTTGCTCGTCGTCAACAACAAGGATGTTTCGTATTTCCCTTGGGCTCATTTTCTAAAACGATTATGAATTCTTTTAGCCTTCAGACAACGAGCCCCGCAGTGCATCAAACCTTCTCTGGATTGGAGAAACGTCTCTGGTTGGAGGGTCGTTTCTGAAGAAAACTCTTTCAAAGTTAATATCGGTTTTGATAGGGAATTATTAAAATAAAATGGTCCGAACAGGGGCGGTTCCGGAACAATCATGTCTTTTCTTTTTGTTTATGCTCCGATAATGTATAGCTGCCCACAAGTAAGGATGGATAATGCTGAGAAAAACCATTGAAAAGATATTGGCTGACCCTAAGTACCGGAACTTCTTGGTGGAGTTCTCGCCGGGAGACGTCCTCTGTGTGGAAGGTGAGAAATCGCAGGATCTCTGCATACTTATTTCCGGTGTGCTCGAAGTTTTTAGGGGGCAAGATAAAATACAAGAGATAGACCAGATAGGTTCTGTAATAGGTGAGATATCATTTCTCTTGGGTGTTGAAAGGACCGCAACAGTTAAAACCAAGACCAGGGGCAGAAGTCTTATTATCCCTAGGGAAGAGGTTGGAGAGTTCCTCGAGAAGTTTCCAGCCATATTATGGCAAATCCCAAGGGCTCTTGCCCAAAAGGTGGAGGAAGTGAGCCACGTGCTATATGGTATGAAGCAACTGTGCGACCAGCTTCCCGATGCCGTGGTAATCACTGACGCAGAAGGTAAGATAATAGCATGGAACAAAAAGGCCGAGGCCTTGTATGGGCGGAAGTGGGATCAAATGCACCACAAGCCTGCCGAGCATATCTATGAGAGTAGAGAGGAGTTTTTAAATTTTTTGAACCTGGTGCTCAGAAGCGAACAGGCTCAAGAGAAGGTTCTGAAGGTTAAACACCCCGAAGAAGGCGTGCGGTACGTTTCCACGCGGGCCAGCCTACTGTTTGATAGCCAGCAAAACCTACAAGGCGTGGTATTTGTAGGTAGGGACGTAAGCAAGAGCTTTCCAATGAAGGCGAGGCGAGCCAGGCTATGGGCTTTGCCCTTTGCGGTGTTGGGCCTTATAGGCGTTTTTTTTGCTTTTTACTATTTGTATTTTGGCAATACAAAGGGAAAAACTCGTACCCTGTCAGCTAATGTGTTTCTGGGTGAACTGATCGAGAGGGACCGATACTTGCTGGAATCCTTGTTGGTAGAGCCAGTGTCCGGCAAGGATGAAGAGGCCATCAAGTCTTGCCTTGAGGATTTCGTTTCAAAACAGCTCAAGGGCAGAAGGGGCATATACAGGGGAATAGCAGTGTTGGACAGGGCAAAGCGCGTAATAGGCGCTGAAACCTTAGAGGGGCAGCATGGTCCCGGAGTGAGTGTGGGGATAAGCTACTCAAGCATTGATTTTGAAAAAATTCCTGGCTCGGAGCACTACATACTTACGGTGTATAGGACGGACGCGGAACACCCGATGGGGCGGAAAGGGACGGAAATGGCCTTTAGGATTAGGAGGGGTGCCAGGACAGTTGGATGGATTATTTTTCAAATGGACATGGAATTTCTCAAGAAGCATTATAACATAGGCGAGAAGGCGTTGCGGGCATTTAGATTTAACGCGTTGTAAGTATGCAAAAAGCTATGTCAACAGTAGGGAGCCTGCAGAACAAAGTGAAAAACAGTGGCCCTAGCGCAACCTCATATGAGCTCAATATCCAAGGAGATGGGGTAGTTGCGGTCAGCCTGCAAGGATGCATGGATTACAGCTGTGCTGGAAAGCAATTCATGGAACTCATATCAAGGTTAAAAGTTCTCAGGCCACGGACCCTTGTGATTGACCTATCCAGGGTGGAAGAGATGCAAGACTTTGGCCTGGCCGTGATCCTTGAATTGAAGACAGCTCTAAGGGACTGGGGTGGGTCGCTCGAGCTAAGAGGGGCTTCAGCAAAAGTGAAGGAGGCCCTGGAAATATTTTCTTTTGATGACTATGAAATGATACGCGGGCCTGTCAGGAGAAGGCCGTCTGGCATTGTTACCCGGTTTGGGGAGGCGGCCCTGAGACATTTTTCTGAAATGGCGTATCTTGTATCATTTGCAGGTTCGATGAGCATTGCTTTCGTGAGAACACTTGTCAGGCCCGCCAAGTTCAGGTTTGGCGACACACTTTTAGCAATTGAGAGAATAGGGGTGGATGCGATCCCGATTATCGCCCTTATTAGCTTTTTGCTGGGACTCATTATTGCCTTCATGTCCTCGGTTCAGTTGAAGGAATTTGGGGCCACTATCTATGTGGCCTCACTGGTTGCCCTTGCGATGGTGCGTGAGCTGGGGCCCATTATTACCGCAATAATCGTTGCAGGGCGATCAGGCTCATCATTCGCCGCTGAGATTGGAACAATGAAGATTTCAGAAGAGGTGGACGCTCTTTTTACCATGGGGCTGGATCCAACTGAGTTTCTTGTGATCCCAAAGCTGACAGCATCCATTATGGCCTTGCCGGTGTTGACGTTATTGTGTGACTTTTTCGCAATTGCAGGGGGGCTGCTAGTGGGGCTACTTATGCTGGACCTTACACTTACAGCATACATTGACCAGACTATCAGTACTGTAACCGCGTTTGACCTAGCCTGGGGTTTTTTTAAGGCAGCCAGTTTTGGAGTTTTGATATGCTGGATCAGTTGTTTCAGAGGGTTCAGGGCCCAAGGCGGGGCTGATGCAGTGGGAGCAGCTACAACTTCAGCAGTTGTGAGTAGCATTTTTTTGATCATTTTGGCTGACTCAATTTTTGCAGTGTTGATGACCTACTGGGGTTAAGTTCATTCATGAGTGGAGAGCCTATTATAAAAGTAAGGGATCTTCGGGTAGGCTATGGAGAACTAGTCATTTTAGAAAGGATTAACTTTGACGTTTACAAGGGGGAAATACTAGCGATACTTGGCGAAAGTGGATGTGGAAAAAGCACGTTGTTACGCCACATGATAGGGCTAAACAAGCCGCAAGAAGGGCGAGTCTTCATTGATGGTTTACCTGTACTGGATTCCCGAGGATTTGTGCATCAGGAAGTTTTAAGAAAAATAGGGGTTCTTTTTCAGGGGAGTGCTCTTTTCAGCTCTATGACCCTGGTGGAAAACGTGGCCTTGCCAATATCCGTATATACTGATCTTCCAGAGGATACCGTAAATGCGTTGGCAAGGCTTAAGCTGCGCATGGTCAAACTTGGCGGCTATGAGGAATTTTATCCAAGAGAAATTTCAGGGGGGATGAAAAAGAGGGCAGCCCTTGCGCGTGCAATGGCCTTGAATCCCAGGATATTGTTTTTCGATGAACCTTCTGCTGGCCTTGACCCTATCAGTACCTACGAGCTCGATAACCTTATAAGCTATGTGAACCAGTCGTTCGGAACAACCATTGTAATGGTCACACATGACCTACAGACAGTGCTTACAGTGGCTAACAGGGTGATACTGATAGATAAACGTCGAAAGGGGATAATAGCAGAAGGTACACCACGGTTTCTTATGGATCACAGTCGGAACAGTTTGGTGAGGAAATTTTTTGATTCTTTTTCATGTTCAAGTGAAGACAGGGCGAGGTTGATACTGTAGCAATGGGTAAGGGAAGTAAATTCGCGGTTGGTCTGTTCGTACTGGGAGGAAGTATCGCTGCTGTTGTTTTGTTGATTTTTTTGGGGGCTACCCATTTGTTTCAAAAGGGACAGTACTATGTCACTTATTTCGACGAGTCGGTGCAGGGATTAATAAAGGATTCACCAGTAAAGTACCGTGGAGTCCCCATAGGGAGGGTTGACAGGATAAGGGTGGCGCCTGACGGGAGGCTTGTTGAAGTGGTGTTGAAAGTAGAGTCAGGAGCAAAGCTGGACGACACCATTGTGGCACAATATAGCCTTTTTGTAAATGTTGAGAAGTTTTATTTCACCACGTATGGTCCAAGGCCCGAAGCAGTAGTTGAAATAGAAGCTGTCATGACAGCAAATCATTTAAACGAAGCGAGGAAGACAGTGGTTTTGCAAAAACACTATGAAACCAGGTTGCCTTGCAATGATACCAGTCCTTACTCATATGCCTTTTGTATGAGCAAAGGGGTAAGGAGCATTTATCACGAGCTTGTCACGGATATTCAAAAAGCTTTGGGGCAGAGAGGTGGAGACAAACATGAAGGAGCCGATACTCATAGAGATACCACAAGATGAACCAGGCTATGACGGATTCATAGGGTCTTGGTTAATACAAGGTGCCCATAGTATCCTGGTGGATGTGGGTCCGGCCAATACTGCAGAGCGACTCATAGCAAGACTGGAGGATTTGGGGATATCTGAGCTAGATTATGTGCTCATAACTCACATTCATATTGACCATGCGGGGGCCCTCGGTCCAGTGCTTTCGAGGTACCCTGGGGCAATGGCGGTATGCCATGAAAAGGCAGTAAACCACGTGGTGGACCCCCAAAAGCTATGGCAAGGAAGTCTTAAGGTTCTGGGGGATGTGGCAAAAATGTACGGGCCTCCCAAACCCGTATCTCCCCAAAGAGTAATGCCGCACACGGGGGCAAGAGTTGAAGGGCTGTTGATCATAGATACGCCGGGCCATGCCCCACACCACCTTTGTTATGAATATGAAGGACGCTTGTTTGCAGGCGAGGCAGCAGGAAATTACCTTAACCTTGGTGACAAGGATTATCTAAGACCTGCGACACCACCAAGGTTTTTTCTGGAAACATTTCTATCTTCCATAGACAGGCTCTTAGGTTTGCCTGATGAGCCAATATATTATGCGCATTTCGGTTTCGCCTCAAGCTCACACAGGATGTTAAGGAGGTTCAAGTCCCAAGTTCTCTTATGGGCTGATTTGATCGAAAGGGAGATCAGCCAGGGTGGCGAAGGCTTGGTCGACAGGTGTGTGGAGAAACTTTTGAGGGAAGACGGCAATCTCCAAGCCTTCAATGAAATGGATCCTGAGGCGAAGAGGCGCGAGTTGAATTTCATGGCCAACGCGGTCAAGGGTTTCCTGGGGTATTTTGAAGAGAAAAATTGAAAGGTTTGACCAGATGTTTATTGTTTTAGTATAGTATGCAAAATCTCGGTATGGTTGGCAGGCACACCTGGCTTTTTAATATCATCATTAGAGGTGTTGATATCATGGGAGGAGTTAGTAATCAGACTGAAAAGGCCAATTTTCGTTCACTATTGGAGGCAGATGGGGCCGAACGTCTTGAAGACAAACTTAACATTATTGATGTGTTCCTCAGCACCGAAGGTCACATAACATTCGAGGAATTGATGGAGATCTTAAGGGAAAAGGGGTATGACTATGACAGGGACTTTGTCAGACAGACCCTTGATAGGATGGTGGAGCTAGGATTTGCCCAAAGGAAAAAATTCGAGTCCCAGCCGATCAGGTATGAGCACAGACATCTGGGTAGGCATCACGATCACCTAATATGCACTAAGTGTGGTAAGATAATAGAGTTTAACGAACCGTCGATTGAGCAACTGCAGTTGGAGGTGGCACGCAGGCATGGGTTCCAGATGCTCCAACACAAAATGGAAATATATGGCCTTTGCTCTGAATGCACTGCCAGCCGTAAACCGCTTATGCCTCTTTCCATGGCAAAGGCTGGTGAGAAGGTGGTCATTACAGATATCGTGGGCGGCGTTACAGCGAAAGGCCGACTTGCTTCCATGGGCCTGAGGCGGGGAGATTCGCTGGAAATAATAAGCAATGACGGGCGTGGAAGGCTTATCTTGGCCCATGATTGCACAAGGCTTGCACTTGGAAGGGGGATGGCACAAAAGATATTGGTTAGCCCTTCTGAAAAACACATAGAGCCAACTTGCAAAGATGAGGATGGAGGTCAGGCTGCCTAAGCAATTCGCTGCAGCAGCCTCCTGAGCCTGTCGCGCACAGACCTTATGAGTTTTTCGGCGGTGCTGCGATTATTGTACATCGCTTTTTCCCGGGCCGAAACGGTTTCAGGGACATGACGTAATCTCATCTTTATCAAAGCCATTTCGTCATCGCGAACGAGACGTTCGTAAATCTTAGTAAGGGGATAGATCCGGCACTCGCTGGCCGAGACGGATGCTGCCCAGTCCAATATGAAAGGGTTTCCATCAGGTGACACTAGCACGTTGGGAGTCCTTTTTAGGTCGCAGTGAGCAATGCCTCGTTTGTGAAAGGCGTCCAAAAGTTCTTTCAGCTTTTGAAAAAATGGTTGACCAAGTCCGCCTTCTTCTTCGGCTTGCTTAACGGTTTTGCCTTCGACAAATTCTGTTACTATGGCAATTCCTTCAAGCACTCCGTAGTACCTGGGAACACCTTGTATTCCTGCCAATCTTCTATAGGCCTTTGCTTCCCGCCAAATGAGAAAGCGACCGAAGAGGTTCCTGTAAAAGAAACTGTTGCGGCTAAAGTCTTTCACGATGAGCCGTTTACCTTTTTCCTCAACGAGCCATATTATGGGGCGCGTGCTGCTCGGAGGCCTGATTATCCTGGAAGCCTTTTGAGGCAAGTTCTCCAACGTGATGGATAGATGCATGTCAGCCCATGTGATACTTGAAGTACGCCGAACACGTGCCCTCGCTGGATACCATGCAAGGGCCTACAGGCGTTCTTGGGGTACAGCGTGTCCTAAAAAGTTTACAGTCCGGTGGCCTTACAGCACCTCTCAGAATTTCCGCACATCGACAGCCGGGCGGATCTTGTGCAGGAGGAACTTCAAGATCAAAGCGTCTCCTGGCATCATGATTGCTATATCGGGACCGGATGGCTAGACCGCTGGCGGGAATCATCCCTAGTCCGCGCCAAGGAGCATCACAAGGCTCAAACACAATACGCATCATGTCCAGTGCCTGCTGGTTCCCGGAGGCCTGGACTCCTCTTACGTACTGTATTTCCACCTCAGCCCGGCCGTCCCTAAGCTGCTCCGCAAGCATGAGTATCCCTTGGAGGATGTCCACTGGCTCGAAGCCGACCACAACACATGGAGTATTATACATCCTTGCGATCTCCTCGTAGGGGGAGGTGCCTATGACTGTGGTTACGTGGCCCGGACAAATGAACCCATCAACATGAAGGTCGCCGCTTTGAAGCAGCGCATGCATGGCTGGCGGAAGGAGCTTGTGTGCGGACAAGACGAAGAAGTTTTCAACTGAGTTATCGCTTGCCGTTTTAATGGCAGCCGCCACGGTAGGCGCCGTTGTTTCAAAACCGATTCCCAAGAATGTGACCTTCTTATCGGGGTTGTCCCTCGCAATTTTGAGCGCGTCAAAAGTTGAGTACACAACACGGACGTCCGCCCCTTGGGCCTTTTCCTCCTGAAGTGAAGACTCTGTTCCGGGGACGCGAATCATGTCACCGAAGGTGGTGACTATTACATCGGGGATCCTGGCAAGCTTAACGGATCGATCAACTTCTTCTATGGAAGTGACACATACGGGGCATCCGGGTCCTGAGACCAGCTCCACATTGTCGCCGAGAAGACCCCTGATGCCATGTTTGGAAATGGCCATGGTATGTGTGCCGCAGATTTCCATGAGCCGTATCGGCCTGTTGATTGCGGTGGTTGTTTCCCTTATTCGCTTTACCAAGGTCTCAGCCAGTCCTCTATCTCTGTACTCTTCAACGTATTTCATAACATCCTCATAAGAAATCACCTTTTCGGCCAACGGCCTTAAGGCCTGCACAAACCGCCTGCCCCAATGACAGCCCTCCATCGTTCGTGGGCACCAACCTGTGCGAATATACTGTAAAACCTTTGGCTTCAAGTGCTTCATGGAGTCCCGAGAGCAGGGTTGCATTCTGAAATGAGCCCCCGCTCAGCACCACGTCCAAGAGTCCTGTCTCCCTGCCGATATCGGAGGCAATGCTCGCGAATATACCAATGAGTGACCTATGAAAGCGGCTGCTGATCACCCTTGCGGAGACTCCGTCCATGATATCTTTTACCACTGATCGGATAAGTTCGGTCACTACCAGTATGCGCATTCCCTTCTCGATTCTAATTGTGGTAGGGTAGGCCCCACAGTCCCCTTTGGCTTGTGTCATTTCCAGCTCAATGGCAGCCTGCCCTTCATAGGCTATGGCATCCCTCAGCCCAATCAGGGAGGCCACTGCGTCAAAGAGCCTGCCACAACTTGAGGTCAGGGGAGAATTCATTCCTTTTAGTGCCATCCTCAACACTATTTCGGCGTCCTTGCGTTTCAGGCGGGAGACGAAGGGTATGGGAAGGTCAAAAAGCTCATCTCCAAAAGACCTGTAAAGATAGATCAAAGCCATGCGCCAGGGTTGCTTTGCCGCCATGTCGCCTCCTGGCTGCGGTATGTAATCGAGATGGCCGATCCTGGTGTAAGATGTCAGATCGGCCACAAGAAACTCGCAGCCCCATATCTTACCGTCTTCCCCCATACCAGTGCCATCCATGGCAAGGCCTATAACCGGGCCTGAAAGGCCGTGTTCGGCCATGCAGCTCACGATATGTGCATGGTGGTGCTGAACGGTAATCACGGGATACTTGTTTTGGGCCTTGGCAAATCTTGTGCTCAGGTAATCAGGATGCAGATCG
>QMLZ01000078.1 GCA_003646995.1 Deltaproteobacteria bacterium
CAAATATTTTTCAAATATGTCATCATTAATAGGGTCAATCACAAACTTCTCTTTACTTAAATCAATCCTTAGAATTCTTCCGTAGAATCCATACATAAGGCTTCTCCTCCTAAGTCAAGCTTCTTATTTTCAGCTTTGCCGAAATTTGATCAAATCTTGTGAAAAACTTTTGCGCAATCGAATTAACATGTTAGTAACTGGGTTACTGATCCCATGATACTATTTTTAAATCAGCACTGAGCCAGCAATAAAAAAAGCTGAAAAAGTGTAATCTTTTTCAGGCTAATTTGCTTCAAGATCCAATTCGTAGGTGACATCCGTCGATATACCTATTGCAAGAGGCTTCTGTATAGCAATCTCTACTCCTTCCGCTCCACTATGACCATAGGCCTAACAACACATATTCTGACATGAACTGGTTTCCTTCTCAGAGCTGATAGGATTGACTAAAACTGATCCCTATTTAATGTTCCGTGATTCTATCCGGCTTTAATTCACGGATCCGATCTATTCTAAACCGCTTCGCTATCGTCTTGATAGTCGTATTTCTTTTGGTCCATGCCTCCGAAAGGTCCTGGCCGACCACTATTAGTGTTGCTACCCAATGGTCACGTCCGGCTATATAGTTGGTAATAGCCTCATCAGCTCCGAAAAAATCAGTTTCCAGATGAAGCGGACCAGCACCGGTCATAATGTGTTCACCGGCAATTTCAATCATGCCCGGTGATACATTAATATGCTCGTAAATAACTCCACGGCGGTAAGCTATTTTAGGCATTAGCGTTGCAGGAGAAACAAAAATCTCTCCTAGCATTTGGACGATGTTCAGGCCAGTAGACCAAAACACAGTCGTAGGAGTCTGGCTGGGGAGTCGGGCGTCAATTTCTAGCACCTTCAACTCCCCATTGTTCAAAATAACCTCTACATCCATGATCCCTTTCAGGTTCAAGGCGCTAGCAGTGTCCGCAGAAATTTTTTCAAAAGTCTCGACAAGGTCGGGAGCTAGCTCAGTGGGAGCGGTCACCCGTTTGCAGTCATAACTCATATCCATATCAAGGTCTGTAACCTGAAGCGGAAAAAATTTTCCATCAACCCCCAGAATTTCCAGGGAATAGGAAGGACCCTCAACAAATTCCTGAAGAACCCAAGCCTCGGGTGAAAAATCGCCCTCCTCAAAGCCATCCATCTCTTCCTTTGTACTGAAGATCCTAACCCCTTCACTTCCGCTTGAGGCGCTTGGCTTGGCTACCACCGGAAAACCACATTCCGGCCAAGGTTTTGGTACAGGCACACCGACTTTCGCAAAAAGGCGATTAGATTCAATTTTGGAGGAAGATATCTGATATGCATCAAAATCAAAGACGATCGGAATGCCGGCATTATGCGCCTCTTGAGTCAGGGCATAAAGGGCCTGATAATTTTCCAGTGCCGGGATAACAAGATCAACACTCTTGATCGTATGACTCAGTTCTTCTCTTCGAGTTACATCCATTTGAATGAAGTAACTACAAAGGCCTGATGCTGGAACATCTGCTATTTTGTCAATGAGCAATACGTCCCATCCTGCCTTCCGTGCCAAGTAAGCCGCTTCAATGCCTTGAAGATTACCGCCGATTACGGCGACTAACATATAACTTTCCTTTCAGTGGATTTTCGGAGCACTTCTCTCCGGCGGTTCGCAATCCAATCCAAATAGTCATCAAGGGAAGCAGCTTGAAGACCGCACGAAGAAAGCACCGATTGCACACTGTCGGGCGTTCTTCGTGCATCTTCAATATCAAGACAACTCTGAGCCACCCCGGCCAGTCCTTGACCCGGCGGCACCAAGGAAGTAACCACATTGGCACCTGCCTCCAGCCTGGGCTTTAATCCGGCCAGTCCCTCCACATCCAGTGATGCCGGTATCAATCTATCCGGAAAGGCCAGACGCATGATTGCTATAATCATCAATTCCCTCGTAGGCTCAGGCGGAACCCAGCCTTCCATGGGAGTCCCTTTTTGAGGAACAAAATTCATTACTCGTATCTGATCCGCATCCAGCGACCGGATGACTTCAATAGATTCGGCCACATCCTCATTTGTTTCGCCAATTCCGCACAGCAGTCCTTCCTCGATCAACATCCCAATCCGGTGGGCAAAATATTTTTTTCCCAAACGCTCCCAGTAGCTTTGTCCGATTCTGAGCTTTTTGAACAAGGCCAGCTGATGGGTTTCCTGATAGCATGCATACCATGTTGCTCCGCCTGCGGCAAAGTCTTCCAGGACGGGGTCTGGAACCACACCAGGAGAAATCATTACCGGTAGTCCAGTTATAGATCTAACAGAGCTAACCAAAGACGTCAATTCATCAAAGGCGCTGCGGCCATGAAAGAAGAATTTCGGGTCTTCGCCCATTGTCAAATCAATGAGATGGACCCCCGAGTCCGCCAGTCGACATGATGCTTCGATAATTTCAGCAGGCTTTTTTCGATATCTCAGGGAAAATGTATTGGATCGACGGAAAAAACAGAACTTACAATTGTTACGACAAAATGTACTGATGTATACAAATCCATAAAGAAAGATTTTGTTGCCGAAGTGCCGTGTACGGAGTGCCCGAGCGGTTTCAAACATGGTCTGGATTTGCTGCTGATCTTTTAGGCCTAAGAGAAATGTTATATCATCCTTGAAAAGCCTTTGGCCCTTTTTGACGCTGTTAAGTATAAACTCAAATCTATGTCTAGATTGAAATCGTTTCATTGACATTCAACTTTCAAATTCCGTTGCAGCACCTTCAGGTCACTCCAGACCACCAACAAATTTGCCGGTGAGATACCCACGGGCAAGCCCCTAGAACTCTGCCCTTCGGGTTATTGGAGATTGAGGCGTATGCCGTCAAGATAAGTTAGGCTTCGTCCCATTTTCGCAAGGCTTCTTCCTTTTCCGGCAGCCATCAACAGCCGTTCCAGTCCAAAACCGATTCCTACCCAGGCATCGGTGATTTTCCAGTGCCTATCAAGGGGATGTGGGCCTATGGCACCTGAACCCAGTTCGACATTACCATTGGCGCTTACTACATCTAGAGTTTCCCCATAGACCTCGGATTTTTCTGCCTCAAGATTATAATCTTTTATTCCCGCGGCTTCAGCAACAAGCCCAGCCAGCTCTCGAATCCTGTCCTGACAAGACTCCTGGGGCAATCCCATCTCCACCAAATTGAGCATGGTAAACTCGCTGGAATGCCTAGCACCCTGGCTTTCCTTACGAAAACAGGGCCCGACTTCAAAAATCCGCACCGGTTTCTCCCACAACCTCATAAGATCTTTCAAGATAAAATATAAATGCGGCGCAAGCATGGGTCGCAAGCATTTGTTCCTGCCAAGCCAGTAAATCTGAGATGTTAGAGGGTGGGAATCACCAATGCCCATTTTGGACAAAAGTCCCTTAGACATGATGATGGGGGTTATGACCTGGACAAACCCGTTTTGTACCAGCACATCAGTTAAACGGTTTTCCAGTCTTATCAACTGGGGCCTCAGACGAATTTCACGGAATTCATTGAGCCGCTGGCGCTCTCGTTTAACCAGCCTGCTCTCAATCGCCTGATAAGTTCTATCCCGAACCTCAGCACTTTCACACTCTATGTTCAAATCGGATTCGTCGGCATTCAATTCCACCAATCGCCTATACTGCACCTCAGACCATTGAACCGACATGTCTATCTTTCCCCTTTACCGTTAACGAATATATTCAGCAGTTTAATCAGCAGTTGCTGGACCCCCTTTTGCCTATTTGGATGTATTCTCCTTTAGACATCGGACGCAATTAATCTCAATGCCCAGAACTTCAGTTATATTTACTTTCGGCTCTATCCCTTTAGGACTCAGCGCACTCGGATGAAGTGTTCCAATACGCAGGTCTCTGCGTATTTCACTCATCAACACTGGATCTGTAAGATCTGAGACAGAGACTTGGAGCTTGTTGGCTACATAGTCTTTTGCTTCCTGGATCTTCATGCCACGGGTCATCTGCATCCGAGCTACCAGATCTCCGGCAGCTCGCATTCCGCCCATTCCCGCAGCAATAGCATGAGTAATAGCCATGCCAAGCGGGTCACCCACACCCACCTACAATACGTTCTAACCCCATAATAAAAGACTTTTACCTCAGGCTTATCCAAGCGGGTAAGCTTCACAAGGTTGCCATCACCGCATGCATGCGAAAGATGCTCGTAATACTTAACAGTATGATAAAGAATATGACAACATGGCAAGAGCCTGTAAGCGAAAAATGTTAAAAAACCACTTGACAAAAAACACAGTTGCTGCCGTGCCAGGTAAGCCGCTTCAATGCCTTGAAGATTACTGCCAACCACGGCGACTAACATGCAACTTTCCTTTCAGTGGATTTTCGGAGCACTTCTCTCCGGCGGTTCGCAATCCAGTCTAAATAGTCATCCCGAACTATGTGCTTACCCTAGGAGTCAATACTTCTTCATTCATTCCTCTCAAAAACAGCAGCAATTCCTAGTCCTCCACCACCGCAGATACACTCTAGCCCAAATCGAGCGTTTCTTCTGCGCATTTCGTGCAACAGTGTCACCAACACCCGGGTGCCTGTACAGGCAATTGGGTGCCCGAGGGAAATGCCCGAACCATTTACATTAATCCTGTCATAATCGTTAGGGCCAAGGCCCATTTCTTTCAGATCCGCCAATACCTGGGCAGCAAAGGCCTCCTGGATCTCGATTAGGTCCATCTGGTCAAGTGTGAGTCCTGTGCTATCAAGAGTTTTTTTTACGGCAAGGGGTACTGTCTTGTACGCTCGCCTCGGGTCGGCCCCTGAGACCGCGGAGAATTTTAGGGTAGCAAAAGGCGTTATACCAAGCTCTGAGGCCTTTTCAGCAGAAGTTACAACGACTGCGGCAGCACCGTCATTTTCAGATGAAGAATTGCCAGCTGTACACACCCCTCCCAACACGGGTTTCAGCCTAGAAAGCTTCTCAAGACTTGTATCTTCCCTTGGTCCTTCATCCTGATCTACTACAACAGGGTCTCCTTTGCGTGTGGGAACAGAAACCGGGACGATCTCTTCTGCGAACTTCCCAGCCTTTATAGCCCCACATGCTTTTTCGTGGCTCTCCAGAGCCCACTGGTCGCAAGCCTCTCGCGTAATCCCTTCCTCCTCAGCCGCCGTTTCGGCCCAGGACATCATGGAGGGTAACACTCCATAGCGTTCTTCAGGCTGCGACATAACCCTAGCTCTCTGGATGCGGTCATAAAGAGGAATTCCCCAAATGGAAAGGTCACCGTGCCCCCGCGGCATCCCTTTTGACCCGCCAATGCCCCATTTGATACTTCCTGGCAGATAAAATTCCGCATTACTCATGCTCTCAACGCCGCCCGCTACAATCAACTCAGCATGTCCGGATTGGATAAGTGAGCCGGCTAACCGCACCACCTCTAAACCCGTGCAGCACCGTCTGTCAATGGTAAGCCCAGGTATGGATTCAGGCCACCCAGCCCTGAGCAAAGCCATGCGAGCAATGTTGACATACTCACCATTCTGATAAGACTGCCCCATGATCACATCATCTACCTGCCGCGGCTCAATCCCTGCTCGCTTCAACAATTCATTTAATACGATAGCAGCGAGATCGTACGCTTCGACTTCCCTAAGGGCACCCAAGTATCTGCCCATCGGAGTGCGCACAGCCTCAACAATAACTACTTCTTTCAATTCTCCCTCCCCTATTTACCACGAAATACAGGTTTTCTTTTCTCAATAAAAGCCATCGCTCCTTCTTTCATATCCTCGGTGGCTGTGAGATTGGACCAGAAATCCGATTCCAGTTCGAGACCGTCAGCCAGGGGGAGATCTCGGGTCCTATTTAAGACCTTCTTAGCAGCAGCAACCCCCAAAGGACCTTTACGGGCAATCTTTTTCGCCAATTCCATTGCAGCATCCATGACCTGGCCATCTGGCACAACCTTCTCCAGCAGCCCATACTGTAAGGCCTCTTTGGCTTCGATGATGGCTCCCGTGTAAACCCACTCCTTAAGTTTGCCAAGCGGCATCTGATAAAGTGCTCGCTGTGTGCCCCCATTACCTGGAAATACAGAAAGATTGACTTCAGGGAAGCCTAGCTTCGCATTTTCCTCTGCGTAGCGTATGTCACAGCAAAGGGCCAGTTCCAGTCCAGCCCCGAGGCAGTAACCATGTATAGCAGCAATTACTGGCCACTCGAAATTTTCAACAATGGCATAGAGCTGATGGCTTCGGGAAAGACGTCTCTTGGCCGTGTCCGGTTTGAGTTCCAAGAAGGTCTTGATATCCGCCCCCGCAGCAAATGCCTTCTCTCCGGCTCCGTGCAGGATAACGGCTCTGATTTTATCCCGGTACTCATCCAGTTCCTTGAATATGTCTCCAAGGTCCTCCTTGGTGGCGATATCGAGCGCATTTATGGGCGGATGGTCAATGGTGACAATGGCGACCTTATCCTGGATTTCATAATAGGCAAGCCCCTGTCCCATGATCACTTCTCCTTCTTAGTCCCATCTTCATTGTATTCATACCAGCCTTTACCGGTTTTACGTCCCAATTCTCCGGCCTTTACCTTTCTCCTTAGGATCATCGGCGGAAACCAGCGAGGGTCTCCTGTCTCCTGATAAATCGCCATCATGGCCCCGTAGGTTACATCCAGACCTACCATGTCACCTGTTTCAAAAATGCCCATCTTCCTGCCAGAAGCAAGTCTCAAGCCCTTGTCAATATCCTCTACCGTAGCGATTCCTTGCCCCACCAGCCGCATTGCCTCGATGGTAGATGGAAAATTAATCCGGTTGATAACAAAACCGGCTATGTCTCGGTTCACCATGATTGGTTCTTTGCCAATCTGAATTACAAATTCTTTTCCCTTTTCGGCTGTTTCCTCTGTCGTAGCTAGGCCCTTGATAACCTCCACAGCCTGCATCATTGGTACTGGACTGAAAAAATGAAGACCCAGGACCCGCTCTGGCCGTTTGGTCACACAGGCCAATTCTGTGATGGGAATAGCTGAGGTGTTACTGGCGATAAGAGCTTCTGGGGCAGAGCTATCATCTATCTTCTGGAATATCTCCTTCTTGAGTTCCAATTTTTCAAATACTGCCTCGATGATCAGGTCCGCCTCGGAAATGCCCGAGTAGTCACTCACAGTCTTGATCCGGCTAATGATGGTAGCCTTATCCTCCTTCACTTTCCCCTTCTCGATGAATTTGCCGACGGACCAATCAATATTTTCCAGGGCTTTTTTCAGTGCCTCGGGATTGATGTCATAAAGCAAGACTTTAATGCCTGTCTGGGCGCAGACCTGAGCAATCCCACTTCCCATTAGCCCTGAACCTATGACAAAAATCTTTTTAATACTCATGAGCTCTTATCCTCCTTTCAAGAACCTTAGATCTATGATTAGGCAAGTTTCTTTCCGTCCTTGCTTGAGTCTCAGGGACGAAAGCAGCTTCTTACGAATTCCCAAAGTAGCTGTCTTTTAGAAACCTTCTCAAAATCTTACCTGATGCAGCTTTTGGTATATTTTCGACAAAAATCACCTCTCTTATCTTTTTGTAGGGGGCAACCCGTGAAGCAACATATTCTTTAATAGTTTGCTCACTTGTGGATTTATCTCTTGGGACTATAAATGCCACGGGCAGTTCCCCGACATCCTCATCCGGCTTGCCAATTACTGCGCAGTCAATTACCTCTTCCATTTCCATCAATACATTTTCCAGTTCTGTAGGTGGCACCTGGTACGATTTGTATTTTATGAGTTCCTTCAGTCTATCAACTATATAAGTATAGCCTTCCTCATCGACCCAAGCTATATCCCCTGTCCTCAGCCATCCATCAATAATCGTCTGCCGGGTCGCCTCCGGATTCCTGAAATATCCTTTCATTATTTGGGGACCTCTTATCCAGAGTTCTCCCTTTTCCCCCGCCTTAGCTTCCTCAAGCGTTTCAATATTGACGATTTTCATAAATGTATCTGCAATTGGGAGGCCTATTGAATCATGCTTTATTTTGGCCAACGGGTTAGCATGGGTGGTCGGTGAGGACTCCGTCAGACCATAGGCCTGGTTAACCGTAACGCCTGTCACAGAAGTAAATTCCTCGGCAATTTCAGGGTTAAGCGCCCCTCCGCCTATGTTGAGGAATCTTAATGTCTTTAAATTCCACGAAGATAAATCACAATGTTTGACAAGGTGATTCAATGCAGTGGGGACCGTGAATAATACAGTGCCTCCATACGATTCAATAGCATCTAACAATTGGTCAGGTTCGAAGCCACTAAGGATGATCTGTTTGGCCCCCATATAGACCGCAGTTCCCAGAAGGACGTTCATTCCATAGATGTGAAAATATGGAAGATGATTTATAAACACATCATTTTGAAAGAGTTCATGGGCATCTATTACCTGCTGGATATTACAATAGAGATTGCTGTGAGTAAGGGCCACACCTTTTGGGTCTCCCGTTGTCCCACTCGAGAAGGGAATAACTGCAAGATCTTCAAAAACATTTATTTCAGGGGCCGTAATTTCCGACGTAACTTCCTCTTCAAGCGTCTCAAAGAAGGAATCGGATCCTAGCTTGAAGGTATATCTAAATCCCTCGAGATCTCCCAGGGAGGGGAGATTTTCATAAAGCTCGTAAGAGGTGATGAGACCGGCCGGTTCCACAATAGGTATAAATTTCTTTACCTCAGCGTCAGTAGAAAGGGTGTTAAGAGGCACCAAAATGCCGCCTGCCTTCTGGACACCATAGAAGGATATTACAAATTCGATAGAGTTAGGTAATATAACCAGCACCCTGTCTCCCTTTTTGAGGCCATCTTTTAAGAGTCTAGCAGATAAGAAATCTGACAAGCGTTTTACTTCGCCATACGTATATTCTCCTCTACTTGGTTCAATAAAACCGATTCTATCTGGATACCTTGAGGCGGCATCATCCAGAGTTTTGAAGACAGGTTTGACAGTATACTCAAGAGCTCTCTTCATTCCTCTCCCTCTTTATGTTAATGTTGTCCTTAAGCAATTCTGCAATTGAAGGCGCAACAAACCTTCCCTTCATACTTCATTCTAGCCCAGCAACCGGGTACAATATATTGGAACGATGAAATCTCTATTTTTCTGCCCCACCGGAAAAATTGTCTTTCGCGGGAATACCAAAAATCTCCTCTGAATAACTTTACGAATTTATCAATTAATCTACCCTAGCCTTCAAGGCAAGGGGTTTCACCCCTTTCCGAAAGGTATGTATGGATTAATCCTTTGTGAGTTCCCGCGCTATTACCAGACGTTGTATTTCGCTGGTGCCTTCATAGATTCGATACAGGCGGAGGTCCCTGTAAAACCTTTCAACGGGGAGATCCTTCATGTAGCCCATTCCGCCGAAGATCTGCACAGCACTATCAGCCACCCTACAAGCCATTTCAGTACAGAAGAGCTTGACCATAGAGGCCTCTTTGATAACCTGTTTCCCCTGATCCCTAAGCCATGCTGCGTGATAGAGCATCTGTCTAGCTGCATAGATTTCGGTAGCCATGTCGGCTAGCATGTTCTGTACTGACTGAAACTGGGCGATAGGTTTTCCAAACTGAAGTCTTTCTTTGGAGTATGCCACACACATCTCCAATAGTTTTTGAGCTGCTCCAAGGGCACAAGCCCCCATGGTGAGCCGGCCCTTATCAAGAACACGCATGGCCGTCTTAAAACCTTGCCCAATCATGGGTTCGCCCCCAATGACATTTTCCACAGGGACGCGACAATTATCAAAGATCAATTCGGCCGTATGGCTACCCCTAAGACCCATTTTTCGTTCGATGGTCCCTACATAAAAACCTGGGGTACCTTTCTCTACTACGAATGCAGTAATTCCTCCCCGCTTTCCTTTCTCCTTGTCCGTTAAAGCTATTACAGTGGCAAGGTGGGCCACATCAGCGTTAGTGATAAAATGCTTCAGGCCATTGATGACAAAATAATCTCCATCCCGCACACCCGTGGTCTGTATATTGCCCGCGTCTGAACCAGCTTCTGGTTCGGAAAGAGCAAAGCACGCCGTCCACTCACCACTTGCGATCCTTGGCAGATATTTCTGTTTCTGCTCTTCTGTGCCGTCAAAAAGGATACCCATAGAGCCGATACCGTTGCTCGTTCCGATCCGAGAACGAAAACAGGCATTGGTCTTTGAGAGCTCTTCATAAACAAGACATTCACCAAATGTGCCCAAACCTAATCCCCCATATTCTTCGGGAATAGAAAGGCCAAACAAACCCAGCTCTCTCATTTTTTGGACGATTTGCTCCGGAATATGATCCTCTTCCTCCACCTTATTTGAAATGGGTTCGAGATCCTGTATTACAAAACGGCGTATAGTGTTCTGAATTATTCGCAAGTTTTCCGGTATTTCAAAATCCATAAGTTCTCTCCCGCTTACTCTTTGTCTAACTGACCCGGAGGGCAGAGCTCCACGAGCTTGCCCGTGGGTATCTAAGGCGTCCCTCTTGGCACGCAAATGGTTCTGTTCACGCATTGGCAATATGTCCACTTATAGAAATTACTTCAACAGTTCGATGTCAATGCCCACAGGTATCGCCAAACCTGTCTCTACTTCTACTCTTTTAATAGTACTCATAGGCACAACGCAGGCAGCCCAGTAGCAATGTTTGACATCCAACTGCAAGATAGGAAGCCCTTCACCCCTGAAATAAGCTTCTCGATAAAGGTCAATCTCTTTAAGCTCTTTTGCCATTGACTGTATAAATTCAGAATTGGAGTCAATGGAAAAGTTGCACCTTAGACCATTCATTTGTGCCTTTATTAGACCACCCTCACCTTCAAGGTGAGATGCTCACAACAATCGCAACAGTCTTCTTGAAATCCGGCTCCCGGTCTCCTGATACGCTACTCGTCGCGTTGAATTCGACTAAAATTCATGCGTTTAAAAATTTGGGCTTATGGCCACTCATGGGACCATTTCGCCAGACTTCTTTTGACCTGAAGGCGAGAGATTTCCACTATCCCCGAAAAAGACACTAAAGTACTACAAGTTACATGGCCCTGAAAGAACCTTAGCTTTTGCCAATTCCAATCGTCTTTCAGTATTCAGTTAGCATTGCAATATTTCCATTGCCAAGGTCATACAACACTATTTGGGTTTTGCTGATTTCGCTACTCATCCATCGAGACCCAATCCTGAGGCCTAGATCGAATAGAGAGATACTACTCTAGTTTTCGTTCAATTCCCCAGTGCACCACCGCAGCACTTCTCTCCGGCGGTTCGCAATCCAATCCAAATAGTCATCAAGGGAGGCAGCTTGAAGACCGCACGAAGAAAGCACCGATTGCACACTGTCGGGCGTTCTTCGTGCATCTTCAATATCAAGACAACTCTGAGCCACCCCGGCCAGTCCCTCCACATCCAGTGATGCCGGTATCAATCTATCCGGAAAGGCCAGACGCATGATTGCTATGATTATTAGTTCCC
>QMLZ01000079.1 GCA_003646995.1 Deltaproteobacteria bacterium
CGAATGAGTCCCAGCCTAATGGCATCCTCTATGTCTCTTCCCACATAGCTTATAGTATCCGACATTCTCACAACACAACCCTCAAGGGTCATAGGCCAGATATCAATGGTAGGATCAGCCTCCTTGGCCCTCATCTCTGATTCAAATTGACCGAAATCCTTGCTCGGATCAGGGCTCAGGGCCTTCAAATGAATCTCTCCGTTATGACAGAATATCCCGTCCAGCACCTGTAAAGTCAGGTTCCACCCCTGCCCTTTCCTTTCTATATGCTGAAGGAATCGCACGCTCTGGATATTGTGAAGAAAAGGACCCAGTCCGTGGGCCACACATAGCTCAGAGAGAAACTTCTCACCATCGTGGCCGAAGGGAGTATGCCCTATATCATGGCCTAGGGCTATTGCCTCGATCAGATCTTCATTAAGCCGAAGAAGCCTTCCAATGGTTCGGGCAATCTTTGAAACCAACTGGACATGGAGGACCCGGTGAGTAATATGGTCATTCTTTATCAGGTAAAACACCTGAGTCTTGTCGATGTAGCGAGAATATGCCAAGGAGTGTAAAATTCGATCAGTATCAATTGAAAACTGTTGCCTATGGCCCTGCTCAATGCTTTCTTCCCTTCTTTTCCTGACAGCGTCCCGGCTCTTGCAAGCAAATTCAGAAAGCTTGGAGTCTTCCTCTTTGTCAAGCTCCTCTCTCAACTTGAGCAATACACTTGCGTTTGGCTCATGCCCCATGAGTCCTACATACCTCGATCCGGATTACTGGTCTTTTTCAACACCGGAGTTAAAATCCTCCACTAACAATGGCCAACCGTGCGGCTCAAGGCCATAAAAAGGAAAGGAGGAAAGCTAGCAAAAGTAATTTTCCTTGCTAAAGGCCCAGGAGGATGATATATAAATTAGTTTTGAGCAATAAAGCTCCCTCCTTCTGGCCTTCAGAGCCTTTTTGAAAAAATTATAACAGGTTGGGGGCGGTTTCTCAAGACATTGGTAACAAAGTGGCTCCGTTGGAGCCAGAATACCGCACGCCTGGAGCAATGCCCGGTTTCCCCCACGGGGGTCAGGAGAGTTCTGGGCGGAGGGGAAAAAACCGAGGCAGGGGCCGCGAATAGCCCCGAAAAGGAGGATTAAATGGCAAACGTAACAATGAAAGAACTTTTGGAAGCAGGTGTTCATTTCGGCCACCAAACCAGGCGCTGGAACCCCAAGATGAAGCCTTATATTTTTGGGGCGCGCAACGGCATTCACATCATTGACTTACAGAAAACGGTCCGGCTCTTTAAGGTTGCATACGACTTTGTGGTCCGCACTGTGGCCGAGGGGTATTCCGTTCTATTCGTAGGCACTAAGAAGCAGGCCCATGACTCCATAATAGAGGAGAGTGAGCGGTGTGGAATGTTTTACGTGGTCAACCGATGGCTCGGCGGCACACTAACCAATTTCCAGACAATTAGAAAAAGCGTCAATCGCCTCAAGGAGCTGGAAAATATGAAAAGGGAGGGCGGCTTCAGTAGGTACACCAAAAAGGAAGCCCTCAAGATGGAAAAAGAACTGATGAAGCTGGAGAAGAACCTGGGGGGCATAAAGGATATGGATGAGCTGCCGGGCGCCCTCTTTGTAGTAGATCCCAAGCGGGAAAGGATCGCCGTGCGCGAAGCTCGGAAATTGAAGATACCGGTAGTGGCCATCGCTGATAGCAACTGTGACCCGGATGAGATAGATTTTATTATCCCGGGAAATGATGACGCCATAAGAGCGATCCGACTTTTTTGCTCAAGAATCGCGGACGCATGCGTTGAAGGACACAACCTGGCAGAAGAAAGGCTTAGGGCCGAGGCTGAAATGAGAGAGCAGGCAGCCGCACCCGAGGGTGAGGAAGAAAAACCGACTCCCGAGGAACCTGCAGAAGAAGAAAAAGCCCAGGGGCCTGAAGTAATAGTTATCCCAAAACGGGCAGCTACCGAAGAGGCATCGGAGCCTGAGGCCTCCTCTACCCCTGAGGGGGAATAGCCGATATCCGTAAGAAAGATCTTAAAGGAACAAAGAACAGACATGATGGTATTGTGAAAGGAGATTGCCGTGGCTGTTACAATGGAACTTATTAAGGAATTGAGGGAGAAAACGGGCGTTGGAATCATGGACTGCAAAAAGGCCTTGAATGAATGTGATGGAAACCTGGAAAAGGCCATCGACTACTTGAGGAAAAAAGGGATTGCAACGGCCAAGAAAAGAGGCAGCAGGACAACCTCCCAGGGCCAGGTTCAAGCCTATATCCACGGTGGCGGGAAAATAGGCGTGCTGGTGGAGGTTAATTGCGAGACGGATTTCACGGGAAAAACAGACGACTTTTCCACATTCGTAAAGGATATCGCCATGCAGATTGCTGCTACCAATCCCGTGGCCATAGATCGCGACTCAGTACCTCCTGAAATCTTGGAGCGGGAAAAGGAAATATACATGACCCAGGCCAGGGACATGGGAAAACCCGAAAAGGTCATAGAAAAAATCGTGGAAGGTAAAATGAAAAAGTTCTACTCCGAAGCATGTCTGCTGGAGCAACCTTTTGTAAAGAACCCTGATATAACGGTTCAAGATCTTCTAAACGAGCTGATCGCCAAGACCGGCGAGAACATTGTTATCAGGAGGTTTGTCAGGTACCAGCTAGGGGAATCTGATGAGTAAAAGGCGCCAGCGATTCAAGCGCATTCTTTTAAAGCTGAGCGGAGAGGCCTTGTCTTCCACTGAGGATGCCATTGATCCCGACGTCATAGTTAGAATTGCCAAAGAGATCAAATCGGTTCATGAACTAGGTGTCCAGATCGCCATAGTAATAGGAGGAGGCAACATCTTTAGAGGCCTTCGGGCCGATAACTACGGGATGGATCGGGTGGTCGCTGATAACATGGGTATGTTGGCAACGGTCATAAATGCCTTGGCGCTCGGTGGAGCCCTTCGGGCTGAGGGTCTTGATGCGCGTGTTATGACGGCTATTGAAATGAGGGGTGTAGCCGAGCCTTTTGTAAGGGATAAAGCGGTAAGCCACTTGGAAAATAACCGAATAGTCATATTTGGAGCGGGGACAGGCAATCCGTATTTTACAACAGATACCGCTGCCACGCTTCGAGCCAGTGAAATCGGCGCTGATGCCTTGCTAAAAGCGACCAAGGTGGACGGAGTTTACGATGCAGACCCCGTAAAGGTGCCGGGCGCAAGGTTTTACAACACCCTGAGTTACGGCACCATCATAGAAAAAGGCCTGAGGGCAATGGACTTAACCGCCATTTCTCTGGCAAGGGAGCAAAATCTCCCCATTGTGGTGTTCAATCTTCTAAGAGAAGGAAATATCCTGAAGGCTGTCAGCGGCGAACCAGTTGGAACGATAATCACGGGAGAGGAAAAATGAAAGACGAGATACTGTCCGACCTTCGCAAGAGAATGAATAAAACTATTGAGGCCCTTAAGAGAGAGTTCAACAAGATAAGGACAGGCAGGGCCACGCCAGCCCTGCTGGAGGGCCTTAAGGTGGAGTGTTACGAAACACAGATGCCCATTGAGCAGGTGGCCTCAATATCCGTTCCAGAAAGCCGCTTGATCATTGTTCAACCCTGGGACCAATCAATAATAGGGGACATAGAAAAGGCCATTCTCAAGTCCGAACTCGGGCTCACTCCCATGAATGATGGAAAGATTATAAGGATTTCCATCCCCCCTCTTACTGAAGAAAGGCGCAAGGAACTTGCCAAGCTGGCCCGAAAGATCGCTGAGGAAAGCAAGATAGCCATTAGGAACCAGAGGCGCGAGGCCAATGAGATGTTCAAGGAGCTAAAAAACGAAAAGGAGATCTCCGAGGACGAATTTTTCAAGTGCCAAAATGACGTCCAGAAAATAACCGACGAGTTTATAAAAAAGATCGATGAAATTACCGCTCAAAAGGAAAAAGAAATCCTGGAATTCTAATCTGCCCTGTCCTTTCAGCGGCCATTGCCTTGCCCCTCTATTCGCAGCCCACAGATAACGATTCGCGTGTCAAGGATAGGCAGGGACGTGTCCTACAGCGGCCGTATCTGATTTTTTTCTTTCGCCAGCTGGGGCTTGCAAGGATGCATTCAATTTTATATTGAAATGCGTGGCGATACGAGGTACCTGGATGGAAGGCGGTATAAAGCTTTACAGTGGAAACAGATTGAATCCCCATGAATGAACTGGATAAATCAAAATTACCGGTTCACGTGGCTATTATCATGGATGGTAATGGCCGCTGGGCAAAAAAGCAGGGTCTTCCCCGAGTTCAGGGACACCGAAAGGGCGCGGACACGGTAAGGGAGGTGGTCAAGGCCAGTCGGGAAATCGGGATCAAATGGCTTACCCTGTACGCCTTTTCTGAGGAAAACTGGAAGCGCTCCGAGATGGAAATCAATGCCCTGATGAATCTACTTGAAAGGTTCTTGAAAGGGGAGCTGGAGGAAATGCTCAAGAATGGAATTCGTCTCAGGGCTATAGGCAGGCTATACAAACTACCGTCTTCCACAAAAAAGCTCCTATCGCAAACCATAAGGCAGACGTCACAGGGCACGGAAATGACACTTACCTTGGCGCTGAGCTACGGCGGTAGGCAAGAAATACTGGATGCTGTTAGGAAAATCGGGTCAATGGTGGAAAAGGGCCAGCTTCGGGCCGAACATATCGGAGAGGCGCATCTTGCCTCCGCGCTCTACGATCCCGAAATGCCCGAGCCCGATTTGCTCATACGAACGAGCGGTGAATACAGGATCAGCAATTTCCTGTTGTGGGAAATCGCTTACACTGAACTATACATAACTCCGACACTTTGGCCAGATTTTTCAAGGGAAGAGTACCTTAAGGCCATTGCGGAGTTCCAGCGGCGCGAAAGGAGATTTGGAGCTGCGGAATAGCCTGGCCGGCCCTAAGGAGTCAAGATGCACCTCAAGAGATGGTTAACCGGGATCATCCTGGCTGTAGTACTAGTCGTCCCCCTATTCATAGGCCCCAAGTGGCCCTTTCATCTGGTACTCGCCGCCATTTCCATTGTTGCCATGAGGGAGATCTTTGAGATGTTTGAACTCACTGCTCCCTTTGCCTTGCGGCTGGTGGCCTATCTGGTGAGCTCGTGTTTGTTTGTGGCGATCTTCTTGGGAAGGGTGCAGTATTGGCCACTGATCATAGCTGCCTGGACGCTGCTGCCCATGATAGGTGGACTTTTTTTCTACTCCAACACCAATGAAAATGTCACAAACTCAGTGGTCAAAGCCGTGTATGCCCCCTGCTACATAGCCCTTCCCCTCGCCCTGCTGGCCTTTGTCTTCCGCTACCCAAGGGGCAATCTTTGGGTGCTTTTTCTTTTTGTGGCAGTGTTTGCAGGAGATACCGGGGCATTTTACCTTGGAAGGTTGTTCGGCCGACATAAGCTTATTCCCTCAATAAGCCCTGGAAAAACCTGGGAAGGGGCCATCGGTGGGATTGTTTGTACCGTTGTGGCGGGGTTGTGGTTTTTTCGCATTACCGGTATAAAAACGCTTGAGGTCTCCGGGGTAGTTTTACTTTTCACAATAAGCATTGTGGCACAACTGGGAGACCTTGCAGAGTCCCTGCTCAAAAGGACCCACGGCAAAAAAGACAGCGGCTCCCTGTTACCAGGTCACGGTGGTATCCTTGACCGAATAGATGGTTTACTTTTTGCTGTTCCGGTACTCTATTATTATCTGATGATGAATTAATCAGCACCGGGCCATGAAACCGGAAACTAAGAAAAATATCGCTCTGCTTGGCTCAACCGGATCAATCGGGCTTAGCACTTTAAGAGTTGTGGGCCTTCACCCTGATAGGTATCAGATAGTTGCCTTGGGGGCGGGAAGGAACGTAAAGGCGCTGATTGAACAAATAGATAACTGGCATCCTAAGGCAGTAGCGGTTCAGGACGAGGCCTCGGCCGCGCTTTTAAGGGAACAACTGCATGGGGAGGACACTCCCGAGGTGCTGGTGGGCACTGAAGGCTACGTTGGTCTCGCCCTTATGGACGAGGTAAATATGGTAGTCTCTGCCATGAGTGGTGCAGCAGGTCTGATCCCAACATATGAGGCTGTAAAGGCGGGAAAGGCCGTCGCTCTTGCAAATAAAGAAACAATGGTAATGGCCGGGCAGCTGATAATGGCAAAAGCAGCTGAGCACAACACGCAGGTTCTGCCAATAGACAGTGAGCACAGTGCTATATTGCAATGTCTCAGGGGACATAGCCGGGAAGACGTCAGAAGGGTTATACTTACAGCCTCTGGCGGGCCGTTTTTGGGCATGAAACGCGGAGAAATGAAGGACGTGACCCCTGAGCAGGCCCTCAAACACCCCAATTGGAAAATGGGCCCGAAGGTTACCATTGATTCCGCCACCCTTATGAACAAAGGCCTGGAAGCCATTGAGGCCAAATGGTTTTTCGGCCTGGACATGGAAAAGATAAACATAGTCATTCACCCCCAAAGTATTGTACATTCCATGGTGGAGTACAGAGACGGCTCGGTTATTGCGCAACTTGGGGTACCTGACATGACTATTCCGATCTCCTATGCGCTGGCTTACCCCCGCCATCTGGAACTGGACGCGGGAACCCTTGACTTGTGTGAGGTGGGCAACCTAAGCTTCGAGGCGGTTGATACCGAAAGATTCCCTTGTCTTGACCTAGCCCTTAAGGCAGCTCAAGCTGGGAAGACAATGCCTATTGTGCTAAATGCGGCAAACGAGGTGAGCGTAGAAGCATTCCTTGGCCATGAGATAGGATTTCTTGAAATCCCAAGGGTCATTGAACAGGTTATGGCACTGCACCGACCCACGGAGGTGAATGAGCTGAAAAGCGTCATGGCTGCTGACTCGTGGGCCAGGGAAACAGCTAGAGAATTAATAAGGAAAAAACGCTGAGGGTGAGGCAAAGATGCAATGACTGAATGCAGGTATGCCGGGCCAGCGGATTGTCGGGGCCGGATGATGCATAGGGCTCAAGACCAACGGAATTAGGATTAACAAGATGGAGATATTTCTTTACTACGTAGTCCCCTTCATATTGGTGCTTGGCATCCTGATCTTTTTCCACGAGCTGGGTCATTTCCTGGTAGCCAAATATTTTAACGTCAAAGTTCTAAAATTCTCACTCGGTTTTGGTAACAAATTGGTGGGGAAAAAAATAGGTGAAACCGAGTACCTGATCTCCTCTGTACCACTTGGTGGCTATGTAAAATTATTGGGTGAAGGGGCTGAGGAAGAACAGGATATCCCCCCAGAAGACGAGCCAAGGGCCTTCAATAACCAGCATGTCCTAAAACGCATCGCCATCGTGTCCGCAGGCCCGGTATTTAACCTTTTACTCGCACTGCTCATTTTTACTCTTTTTTACCTGATAGCCGGGTATCAGGTCATGACACCAGAAATCGGCCAGGTAACGGAAAACTCACCCGCTTATCGTGCAGGCATACAAAAGGGCGACATCATTGTGGCGATCTCCGGAAAACCAATAGGCTCATGGGATGAGATAAAAGCCATCGTTCAAAAGAGTGCTGGCAGGCCTCTTGATGTGGTGGTACGGAGAGGAGACAAGACAGTTGCGTTAAGGGTAGTACCCGAGATGTCAACCACAAGGAATATCTTCGGCGAGGAAATAAAGACCGCCCTTATAGGCGTGGTAGCGGCAGGAAAGTTCAAAACCATAGAGTTAGGGCCCTGGGATGCAATCGTTCGGGGTGTCAGCAAGACATGGGATGTGACCAAGCTTACGTGCCTCACTATTGTAAAGCTGTTTGAAAGGGTAGTACCAATTAAGACCTTGGGCGGCCCGATCCTCATAGGCCAGATGACTGGCCAACTGGCCAAGGAGAACCTGGCTTACCTTTTCCCTTTCATGGCTGTGATCAGCGTAAACCTTGGAATTCTCAATCTTCTTCCAGTACCCATATTGGACGGGGGCCTCATCCTGTTCTTGTTAATTGAATTGGTGCTCGGCCGCCCCATAAGCATAAAGAAACGTGACCTTGCACAAAAGGTGGGGCTTATCCTTCTTATCCTGCTAATGATGGTGGTGATGTACAACGATATCACGAGGATATTCAAATAGGCCGTGTCATGCTCGTAGGCATCAACACCTCTACCCTCCAGTTCTCCATAGCACTGTTGTCAACAGATGGGGCATTACTGGGCGAATGCTACCTGAGTGCTGGAAAAGCCCACTTTGGCGGGCTTTTCCCTGCCCTTGATTTCTTGCTTACCAACTCGGGCAGGGGAAAAAAGGAAATTGAATGCGTGGCCGTTGCCGTGGGTCCCGGCAGCTTTACCGGGCTCAGGGTGGGACTGTCTTCGGCCAAGGGCTTGTGTCACGCCCTTGATGTGCCGATCATAGGGATTAGCAGTCTGGAGGCCCTAGGGGCTCAAATGCACGAGTCGCACCTGCCGGTTACAGCGCTTTTGGAATCACGGCGCAATGACGTGTTTGTGGCCCAATTCAAATGGGATTCGGACAAAAGGTTAACCAGACTTGCAGAGGACCAGTGCTTGGAATATTCAGATCTTGCTCGAGAGTTAATTTTCCCGTGCCTATTTGTGGGAAACAGCTACCACAGCCAGGTCCCGAGGCTGAAGGAAAGCCTTTCAACGCACTTCCTGCTGGCTCCACCTGAGATGTGGACCATAAGGGCCTCTTCGGTCGCCGCCTTGGCACTCGAGAGATTTTCGGCCCGAGACTTTGATGATCCTGCAGCACTGGTACCCGTGTACCTGAGGCCCCCTGACATAAGACCAAACCCCTATCAAAAAATGGGGGGTTAACGGCAGGATGAAATTTTCTTAAAGATTGACAACAGATGAGCTGAAATTATAATGCGAGGCAACGTCTATTTATATGCAAGGTACTGCGTAAACTCGGCACCAAGTTTTGAAAAGTATAGATGCTGCCGCCATAGGAGCGCCCTGACACAATGACCACCCAACCTACATACTCAAATCCACGCAGGTCAATCCCCGTTGCCAAGGAGGGCCTACCCTTCATAGCTATCGGGCTCGGCCTAACAGTTCTAGCCGCCCTGATTGGGTCTGAGGTGGGAGTTGTGTTACTTGGCCTCATTACGCTTTTCGTGGTTTACTTCTTCAGGGACCCTGATCGACCTTTATCCCAAGAACCAAATGCCATAGTAGCTCCTGCCGACGGCAAGCTTCTGAAGGTGCAAGCCCTCAGCCCTTCAGAGAGCCCCCTGGGAATGGAAACCTTTAAGATAAGCATATTTATGTCACTTTTTAATGTTCACGTTAATCGCTCCCCTGCCGAAGGAATTGTTGAGAACATAGTTTACGAGCCCGGCAAGTTCTTTTCCGCCAATTTGGACAAGGCCTCTGATCAAAATGAAAAAAACAGGATTTTTATAGAAACATCCCAATTGGGAAAAATCATGCTGGTTCAAATCGCCGGGCTAATTGCCAGGAGAATCGTCTGTTGGGTACAGCCAGGGGAAAGGCTTCATCGGGGCCAGAGGCTAGGGCTCATCAGGTTTGGATCAAGGGTGGAGATCTACGTACCTGCCACCTGCAGGATTGTGGCAAAACAGGGGCAAAGAGTGAAAGCAGGGCAAACCATAATAGGATACTCACGATGAAATCAAAAAAAAGGAAAAGGCCTAAAAGAGATAGAAAGAGAGGCATTTACTTGCTTCCCAACCTCTTTACGTCTGCAAGCCTCTTCGGGGGGTTTTACGCCATTATTGCGGCCATCCAAAGCCGATTTGAGGCTGCAGCGACAGCCATATTGGTTTCGTGTCTATTTGATGCAATGGACGGGAAGATAGCTAGGTATACCCATACCAGCAGCCACTTCGGCACCGAATACGACTCTCTGTCAGACCTTGTGGCCTTTGGGGTAGCCCCGGGTATCTTGGCATTCCAGTGGGCCCTTGCACCATACGGAAGACTGGGCTGGCTTGCGTGTTTCACCTATGTGGTATGCGGCGCCCTTAGACTGGCCCGTTTTAACGTCCAAACAAGTGTACAGAACCCAGGGTTTTTCAAGGGGCTGCCCATACCAGGCGCTGCGGCACTTCTTGCCTCCCTGATCCTTTTTATTACGGCCGTCGGCGGCGGGGGCCAGTCTCTTCATTGGGTGGTACTGGCCCTTGTCTACACCCTGGCCTTTCTGATGGTAAGCGGCCTGGATTACTACAGCTTTAAGAAATTCGAGATTCGAAAACAAAAACCCTTTAACGTACTGGTTTCAATCATACTAATGCTGATAGTTGTGGCCTATCGGCCTAGGATAATGCTTTTTTTCTTGATCGCCGGTTATGTTGTTTCAGGCCCAATAGTGACCACGGCTCGGACGAGAAAACGTAGAGCCGCGTCCAAGACCCCTGCAGTGGAACTGCCCTTTATAAGCACCAAGGACGAAGCAGAAGACACTCAGGAGGCCCAGCCTATCCAGTGACTAGAGCATGAGGATTACCGGCGGCCAAGCAAGGGGAAGGATCCTGGCCTCATTCAAGGGATTGGATATCAGGCCCACGTCTGATCAGGTCAGAGAAGCCCTTTTTAGCATACTGGGTCAGGATCTTGAGGGAAAAAGGATACTGGACTTATTTGCGGGCACGGGTTCCCTGGGGCTCGAGGCCCTAAGCAGAGGCGCGGAACGTGCCGTGTTCATTGAGTCTTCTTCCAGAGCCGTGGCCCTTATAAGAAAAAATATTGAAATTTGTGGATTCAAACGGCAAAGCCTGGTACTAAAAAGAGACCTTAGAAGAGGCCTGCCCGCGCTTGAGACCATGGGGGGCTTACCGTTTGATCTGGTTTTTATTGACCCGCCGTACAGGAAGCAGCTTATTCCAATGGTAATGGCGGCGCTGGCGAAAAAACAGGTTCTGTCCCCAGCTGCCCAGGTCGTGGCAGAAACGGGCAGGGAAGAAGTCCTAGGCAAAACCCTAGCCACCTTGGATCTTACTGACACAAGAACTTACGGGGACACGAAGATCCACTTCTTCATACGGAGAGTTGAGCAATGACTAAATGCTTGGCAATATATCCTGGAACGTTTGATCCTATAACTAACGGCCATCTGAGTATTATCAAGAGGGGACTGAAAATTTTCGAACGTCTCATAATTGCAATCCTGCACAACCCCCAAAAGACACCGCTTTTCACATTGGAAGAACGCATAGAAATGATAAGGGACTCTATCCAAGGGATTCCCAACGTGGAAGTGGATTATTTTGATGGACTGCTCATCGATTACGCCCTAAGGAAGAATGCCACGGTTATTCTCAGGGGGCTGCGGGCCATGTCTGACTTTGAATACGAGTTCCAGATGGCGCTCATGAACCGAAAGTTGAACAGGGAAATTCAGTCGGTGTTTTTGATGACCGACTATAAATGGTTTTACACCAGCTCAACTATAATAAAAGAGGCCGCGCGGTTTGGCGGGGATGTAAGTGGACTGGTCCCTGATATAG